>NZ_JBXMIS010000044.1:0-17131 GCF_057073975.1 Conyzicola sp.
GGGCCTCACAGCCCCGGCCCGGTTGCACCTCCCGACACAGACATCGAAAGCGAAGCAATGTCGACCATCCTGACAATGCGCGACATCACCAAGGACTTCAGTGGAGTACGCGCCCTCGACGGCGTCACCATCGAGGTGGAGCGCGGCCAGGTCCACGCCATCTGCGGCGAGAACGGCGCAGGCAAGTCCACCCTCATGAAGGTGCTGAGCGGCGTCTACCCGCACGGCTCGTTCGACGGCACCATCGAGTTCGAGGGCACAGAGGCCTCGTTCCGCAACATCAACGATTCAGAGCACGAGGGAATCGTCATCATCCACCAGGAGCTGGCTCTCAGCCCCTACCTCTCTATTGCAGAGAACATCTTCCTCGGCAACGAGATCCAGAAGCGCGGCGTCATCGACTGGGACCGCACCAACGCAGAGGCGGCAAAGCTGCTCGCCCGCGTCGGCCTTCGCGAGAACCCGACGACGAAGATCCTAGAGCTCGGCGTCGGCAAGCAGCAGCTCGTCGAGATCGCGAAGGCGCTGTCCAAGCGGGTCAAGCTGCTCATCCTCGACGAGCCGACGGCGGCGCTCAACGACGAGGACTCGACGCACCTGCTCGAGCTCATCAACTCGCTGCGTGATGAGGGCATCACGGCCATCATCATCAGCCACAAGCTCAAGGAGATCCGACGGATCGCCGACACCGTCACGATCATCCGCGACGGCAAGACCATCGAGACGCTGTCGATGAAGGACCCGGAAGCGACAGAGGCGCGAATCATCCGGTCCATGGTCGGCCGAGAGCTCGCGAGCATGTTCCCCGACCACACGCCAGACATCGGGGAGGAGCTGCTGCGTGTCGAGGACTGGACGGTGCACCACCCCATCGACACCGAGCGCGTCGTCGTCGACAACGCCTCGTTCTCAGTGCGCAAGGGCGAGATCGTCGGCTTCGCCGGCCTCATGGGGGCAGGCCGCACCGAGCTGGCGATGAGCATCTTCGGGCGCTCGTACGGCACCAACATCAGCGGCCGCGTCTTCAAGAGCGGCAAGGAGATCTCGGTGCGCACGGTCAGCGACGCGATCGCCAACGGCATCGCCTACGCGACGGAGGACCGCAAGCGCTACGGCCTCAATCTCATCGGAGGCATCGCGGTCAACATCTCTGCGGCATCCCTCGCCAAGCTGTCCAAGCTCGGCGTGGTCGACCAGTTCACCGAGCACTCGGTGGCGGAGTCGTACCGCACCTCGATGAACATCCGCACGCCGAACGTCTCGGTTCAGGCAGGCAAGCTCAGCGGCGGCAATCAGCAGAAGGTCGTGCTGAGCAAGTGGATCTACTCCGGCCCCGACGTGCTCATCCTCGACGAGCCGACCCGCGGCATCGACGTTGGCGCCAAGTTCGAGATCTACGGAATCATCAACCAGCTGGCGGCACAGGGCAAGGCGATCATCCTGATCTCGTCTGAGCTGCCAGAGCTGCTCGGCCTCGCCGACCGCATCTACGCAATCTCCGAGGGACGCATCACGGGCGAGGTAGCCCGCAAGGATGCGACCCAGGAATCCCTTATGCACTACATGACCGCCGAGAAGGACTGAACCAATGACCACCGCGACCCGCACCGCCTTCCGCCTTCCCAAGCTGCCGGCCAACCTCCGCCAGTACGGCATCCTCGCCGCGCTCGCGGTCATCGTCATCCTGTTCCAGGTCATGACGAAGGGCCGCCTGCTGCTGCCGGGCAACATCAACAACCTGATCCAGCAGAACGCCTACGTGCTGATCCTCGCCGTCGGCATGGTCATCGTCATCATCGCCGGCCACATCGACCTCTCGGTCGGATCGGTGGTCGCCATGGTCGGCGCCATCTCCGCCGTCGCGATGACCCAGTGGGAGCTCCCGTGGTTCGCCGCAGTCATCGTCGCCCTTCTCGTCGGAGCGGCGGTCGGCGCATGGCAGGGCTTCTGGATCGCGTTCGTCGGCATACCGGCGTTCATCGTCACGCTCGCTGGCATGCTGCTGTTCCGGGGGCTCACGCTCGTCATCCTCACCGGCGGAACGATCAACGCCCTGCCGGCGGAGTTCAACGCGATCGGCGGCGGATGGCTGCCTGAGCTGTTCGGAACGATCGGCGAGGGGCGCGGCAGCCGCGACATCCTCACCGTCGTTCTCGCCGTGGCAGCTGCTGCGATCCTCGTGCTGCAGCAGTTCCGCGGGCGCCGCAAGCAGCGCCGCCTCGAGCTCGTGACCGAGGGCGCGGTCTCGTTCTGGCTCAAGATCGTGCTCGCCGCCGTCGCCATCGTCGCCCTCGGCTGGCAGATCTCGGCCTACCGCGGAACCCCGATCATCCTCATCATCGTTGCCGGCCTCATCCTGCTTTTCACGTTCGTGCTCAACCGCACGGTCTTCGGCCGCCAGGTCTACGCGATCGGCGGCAACCTGTTCGCCGCGCAGATGAGCGGTGTGAAGACGGCACGGGTGAACTTCTTCATCTTCGTGATCATGGGCACCCTCGCCGGCCTCGCCGGAATCGTCACGACCGCCCGCGCGGGTGGAGCCGTTGCCTCGGCCGGAACGAGTTTCGAGCTCGACGCGATCGCCGCAGTGTTCATCGGCGGGGCAGCGGTCACCGGTGGCGTCGGCACCGTGCCAGGCGCCGTCATCGGCGCGCTCATCATGGGCGTGCTCAACATGGGCCTGTCGATCCTGTCGGTGGACGCAGCGTGGCAGCAGGCGATCAAGGGACTCGTGCTGCTGCTGGCCGTCGCGTTCGACGTGTTGAGCAAGCGACGCGGCGGCAATCGGTAGTCTTGCGTGCACTGAGCACTGCATGGGGCGGTGCGCGTTGAGGGGAGGAACGCCATGGCTGTTCCGACGCGCGCGCCCGCTCCCGGCAGTGGCGTCAGCAACGACCAGACTCGGCGGCACAATCTGTCGACGATCCTCACGGCGCTGCACCACGACGGATCCCAGCCGCGCTCGCAGCTGACCGCGCGCACCGGGCTCAACCGATCGACGGTCGCCGCACTGGTGGCAGAGCTGCGCGAGCTCGGCCTCGCCTACGAGTCGGAGCCGAGCCAGACCAACCAGGTCGGCCGGCCGAGCCCCATGGTGCACGCGCACTCCGGAATCCTCGGCGTCGCGGTCAATCCGGAGGTCGACGCTCTCACCATCGGCCTCGTCTCCTTCACCGGCAACGTGGTCGAGCGCGTGCGCATCGACACACCGCGCGTTCTCAGTGTGGATGAGGCGGTGCGCGCGACAGCGACGCAGGTCGAGCGCCTGCGCGCCTCGCACTCGGACAGCCGCATCGTCGGCATCGGGGTCGCCGTTCCCGGGCTCGTGCGGGCAGCGGATGGACTCGTGCGCCTCGCCCCGCACCTCGGCTGGGTCGACGAGCCAGTGGCGCGACTGATGGCCGAGGCCACTGGCCTCCCGGTGCAGGCGGCGAACGACGCGAGTCTCGGTGCCATGGCAGAGCGGCTGTTCGGGGCAGGGCGCGGCAAGAGCGACCTCGTCTACCTCAACGGCGGCGCGAGCGGTATCGGCGGCGGCATCATCGCCGGCGGGGTGCAGCTGGGCGGCGCGGCGGGCTACGCCGGCGAGTTCGGCCACATCCGGGTCAACAGCGACGCATCCGACTCGACCGACCCAGAGGCGGGCAGCCTCGAGACGGAGGTCAACCGGGCGGCGCTCCTCTCGGCTCTCGGCCTCACCTCTGCCGACGCCGACGAGCTCGAGGCCGCCCTGCTCTCCTCGACCGACCCGGCCGTCAGCGCGCTCGTGCACCGCCAGCTCGACTTCCTCAGCACCTCGCTGCGCAATGCCGTCAACGTGCTCAATCCAGAGGTCATCGTGCTCGGCGGGTTCCTCGCGTCGCTGTTCGCCTTCGACGAGGCGTATCTCGTGCGGCGCGTCGAGGAGCAGTCGCTGCGCGCCCCCTTCGAGTCCGTTCAGATCACCCGCGCCCAGCTGGGCAGCGACCTGCTCATGATCGGCGCAGCAGAGCTGGCGTTCGCCGGGGTGCTCGCCGACCCGGCCGGGCAGTGACGCCCTCGTCCGCCGCTGCGCGGGTGTGGCCGACGCTGCACGATGCCCAGCGCGATGTGCTTCGCGAGGTCATCATCCACGGCTCTCAGCCGCGCGTCGAGCTCGCTCGGCAGCTGGGGCTGTCGCGCACGAGCCTCACGCGCCTCGCCCGCGAGATGGTGGAGTTCGGGTTCCTGCTCGAGGGCGAGTCGCAGCGCACCCCTGGCCGCGGTCGACCGCGGGAGCTGCTGCACCCGCGCCCTTACGCCGCGCACTTCCTCGGCATCAAGCTCACCGGCGATCGGCTGTATGCGGTCGTGACCGACCTCGCGGCGACGGTCGTGCGAGAGCACACCGAGGCTCTCGCCTCGACAGCGGTCGAGGATGTCGCCGACCTCATCGCATCCGTCGCCGCCACCATGCTCGCCCCGTATCCACTCGCCGCCGCTGTCGGCGTCTGCCTCGCCGGAAGCGTGCACGAGCGCGACGGCGAGTCGGTGGTCGAGCACTCGACCTTCCTCGGCTGGGACTCAGCGCCTCTTCCCTCCCTGCTCGCGCAGCGCATCGCGCTGCCCGTGACGGTCACCAACGACGTCGTGGCCCTCACGGGTGCCCACCACTGGTTCGGTGCCGGCGTCGGGTCGTCGTCTCTCGTTGTGTTCGGACTCGGTGCCGGCATCGGCTCTGGTGTCGTCGCGCTCGACGAGATCGTGCGCGGCGCCAACGGCAGGGCGGGCAGGGTCGGCCACGCTCGCCTCGACGAGCACGGCATGCCGTGCGAGCTGGGCCACACCACGTGTGTGCACAGCTTCGTCACGATGCCCGCGATCGAGCACAATGCCTCGCTTCCCTACGTGGCGGCGGTGAGCGCTGCGCGTGCCGGCGATGCCACCGCCCAGCGTGCATTCGACCTCGCCGCCCGCGCGCTCGGCATTGTCATCGCCGAGGCCGTCAACGCCGTCGACCCAGACAAAGTGCTGGTCACAGGCGAGGGTGTGGACATGATGGAGCTCGCTCCCGACTTCGTGCGCGAGGGAATGCTCGAGTACCTCGAGCAGGTCGAGGTCGACTCCGTCGTTGTCGAGCGGCCGGAGTTCCGCTTCGCGCACTACGCCCGCGGCGCCGCGATCGCTGCCATGCGCGACCTCGTCTAGCGCGTTGCGCATCGGCCGGTAGAGGCGGCGCCGGCACACCCCAGGCTGCCCACCCCCTCCTACCTGCCAAATGCAGGCCAGGAGACCAACGGTCGGCATGGTCGTGGCGGGATGTCGCGGCGCGTGCGTGTCGCATCCTTCATTTGGCATGTTCGCGGTCGAACTCTGGCGTGCGTGCCGCACGTGCGACGTACCCAGAACAGGCATTTTGTTGCGGCACTTGACAAAATAGAAACGAGTGCGCAAAATATGTTTCGCGCCGATACTTAATATGGCGCTCTGCACAGCACCACCGACATTTCACTCAAAGGAGATTGACAATGCGTAGAACGCTGAAGGCGTCCGCGGCCATGCTCGTGGTCGCCGGCCTGGCGCTGACGGGGTGCTCCGGCACACCGGAGCGCGACGAGAAGACCCTCAAACTGTGGCACTTCGAAGGCACGGAGAGCGATGTCGGAATCGCGTGGGAGCGCGCCATCGAGATCTTCGAGGAGGAGACCGGCGCGACCGTCGAGTACGAAGACAAGAGCTTCGAGCAGATCCGCTCGACCGCGAGCCAGGTGCTCAACTCCGACGAGGCCCCCGATGTGATGGAGTCGCCGAAGGGAAACGCGACCGCCGGACTCCTCGCCAGCCAGGGCCTGCTCGCCGACATCACCGACGCGGTCGAGGAGTACGGCTGGGACGACAAGCTCGCCAGCTCGCTGCAGACCACCGCGCGCTACGACGAGAACGGCGTGATGGGCTCCGGCCCCTGGTACGGGGTTCCCAACTACGGCGAGTTCGTGACCGTCTACTACAACAAGGACATGTTCGCGGCCCAGGGCCTCGAGGTGCCGACCACGTACGACGAGTTCGAGGACGTGCTGCAGTCGTTCGCCGACGCCGGCATCACCCCGCTCGCCGAAGCCGGTGCGGAGTACCCGCTCGGCCAGCTGTTCTACCAGCTCGCCCTCAGCCAGGCCGACCGGTCATTCGTCAACGACTACCAGCTCTATGAGAACCCGGTCGACTGGCAGGGCGAAGAGCTCACCTACGCGGCAGAGAAGCTCGTCGAGTACCGCGACAACGGCTGGATCAGCCAGGACGCAACCGGCCTCAAGGCCGAGGACATGGGCGTCGGCTTCATGAGCGGGCAGTACCCGATCATGGTCTCCGGCTCGTGGTGGTACGGCCGCGTCATCAACGAGGCGACGACCTTCGACTGGGGCACATTCCTCTTCCCCGGCTCCACGCTCGTGCCCGGTTCCTCTGGCAACCTGTGGGTCGTGCCGGAGCGCGCGCAGAACAAAGAGCTCGCCTACAAGTTCATCGAGATCACGATGAGCCCGGAGATCCAGGCGCTCATCGGCAACAACGGCAGCCTGCCGGTCGCCGCTGACGTCGCCGACATCACCGACCCGAAGAGCGCTGAGCTCATCGCGAGCTTCAACACGCTCCTCGACCAGGACGGCCTGTCGTACTACCCCGACTGGCCAACGGCGAACTTCTACGACCAGCTCGTCGCCGCGACGCAGGAGCTGCTCAACGGATCCGTCACGCCGGAGCAGATGCTCGACCAGCTGGGCGCCGAGTATGACGACGGCGTGAGCGACATCACCGGTTAGTCGAATCGTGGCGGGGCCGGACCCTTTGCCGGCCCCGCCATCCATCCCCAGCTAGGAGCACCATGTCGATGTCGACACGCAGGCGAGAGCCAGCGCAATCCGAGAACCGGCTGCCGGGCACGGGATCGAAGGGGTACTACCTCTATCTGATCCCCGGCCTCGTGCTGTTCACGCTCATCATCCTTGTTCCCCTTGTCTGGAACGTGTACCTAACCTTCACCGAGTACCGCGGAATCCGTCCACCGGAGTTCATCGGCCTCGACAACTGGATAGAGCTGGCCGGCGACGACAAGTTCTGGGCGTCGTTCCGCAACAGCATCGCCATGATCATCGCCATGGTCGTGGTGCCGACCGCGCTCGGCCTCGTGCTGGCGGCCCTGCTGTTCGACGTCATCGGCCGCAAGTTCGGCGGCCGGATCGCGAGCTTCCTTCGTGCGACCTACTACCTACCGCAGATCCTGCCGGTCGCCATCGCGGCGATCGTCATCGGCTGGATCCTCCGCCCGGAGAACGGCGCGCTCAACACGGTGCTCGAGGCGGTCGGTCTCGGCGACCTCGCCCACAACTGGCTCGGAAGCCCCGACACCGCACTGCCGAGCATCATGGTCGTGATGGTCTGGGTGCAGATCGGCTACCCGGTCGTGATCTTCATGGCGGCGTTGCAGCGCGTGGATCCCGAGCTGTACGAGGCGGCGGAACTGGATGGCGCCAACTGGTTCCAGCGATTCCGATCGATCACCGTCAGCATCATCCGGCCGGAGATCTTCGTCGTGACCCTCACCTGCACGATCGCCGCGCTCAAGGTGTTCGGGCCGATCTACGCCCTCACCGGCGGAGGGCCAGGCACGTCGACGATCGTTCCGAGCTACTACTCCTACATCCAGTTCTTCCAGAGCCAGCAGGTGGGGTACGGGGCGACGATCGCCACCGCCCTCACCATCGTGGTCGTCATCGTGACGGTCATCTTCATTCGATTCCAGAACCGCGCAGAGCGAGAGGACATGGGCAACTGATGGCCTCCACCCTTCCCCTGGCCCCCACCAGGCCAACCCGTCGCCGCACCGGGATGCACCGCCGCCGTCCGGCGGACTGGGCGCTCCTCGTCGCCGCGATCCTCATCGGGGCGCTCATCGTGATCCCGTTCCTCATCATCCTGGTGAACTCGTTCAAGTCGCCGGCCGACTACACGAGCTCCGGTCCGCTGACGCTGCCGACCTCGCTCTACTTCGACGGCATCGTCACCTTCTGGCAGCGCGTCGACTTTCCCCAGAAGCTGTGGAACTCGTTCTTCATCAGCGGAACCGTGGCGATCCTCGCCGTCGTGCTCTCGGTGATCAACGCGTTCGCGCTCGGCATCGGTCGGGTCAAGGGGCGGGTGTGGATCCTCGTTCTCTTCCTGCTCGCCGACATGCTTCCGCAGGAGGTTCTGCTCTACCCGCTGTACAACGTGTTCAAGGAGATCGGCCTCTACAACAGCTCGTGGAGCGTCATCATCATCTTCATCGTCATCCGGGCGGCGTTCGGCACCTACCTTCTCGCCTCGGTGTTCGGCACCTTCCCCAAGGAGATCCTCGAGGCGGCATCGCTCGACGGGGCGAGCCGCTGGCGGGTGCTGACGAGCGTCATCGTTCCGATCACCAGGCCGACGCTCTCTGTGCTGCTCATCTTCTTCTTCATCTGGACCTGGAACGAGTTCCTCATCCCGCTCACCTTCCTCGTCAGCAACGAGAACCAGACGGTGCCGGTAGCCATCACCGTGCTGCAGGGCGACCGGCTGATGGATGTGACGACGACGAGCGCGTCCGCGCTGCTCGGCCTCATCCCGACCCTCGTCTTCTTCCTCATCTTCCAGCGCACCCTCACTCGCGGCATCACGGCAGGAGCAGTCAAGTAATGAAGTTCACCGACGGGTTCTGGCAGGTGCGCCCCGGCGTCACGCCGATGTACGCCCAGGAGGCATACGACATCGAGGCGCACGGTGATGCGCTCGTGGTGACGGCTCCGACCAAGCGCATCGAATCGCGCGGCACGACACTCAACACCGCGACCATCACCGTGCAGCTGAGCTCTCCGCTGCCTGGGGTGATCGGCGTCAAGGCCGGCCACTTCGCCGGGGCGCGGGGCGCCGGGGGGTTCGACCTCGTCGGCGCGGTCGACGGCGCTGCGCAGATCGAGGTGGATGCCGCGGGCGGCACCATCCGCAGCGGCGACCTCACGGCGCGCATCGCCGCCGGTGCGCCGTTCTCCCTCGCCTTCGAGTCCAATGGCCGCGTCATCACCTCCGCCGGTGCCAAGTCACTCGGGCACATGGCGCTGACGGCGGATGCGCAGGTGGATGGCGGCATCGTCGGCAACGCGCGCGCCGGAACGACGGCGCCCCTCGCATCCTCCTATATGGCTGCCCAGCTCTCGCTCGGCGTCGGCGAGCTCGTCCACGGGCTCGGCGAGAGGTTCGGCCCGGTGGTCAAGAACGGCCAGTCGGTCGAGATCTGGAACGCCGACGGAGGCACCTCAAGCGAGCAGGCCTACAAGAACGTGCCGTTCTACCTGACCAACCGCGGGTACGGGGTGCTCGTCAACCATCCTGGCCACGTGTCGTTCGAGGTCGGGTCGGAGGCGGTCGAGCGGGTGCAGTTCTCCGTTCCCGGCGAGTCCATCGAGTACTTCGTGATCGCAGGATCGTCACCGGCCGAGATCCTCGAGCGCTACACCGCGCTCACCGGTCGCCCGGCGGTCGTGCCGGCCTGGTCGTACGGCCTCTGGCTGTCGACGAGCTTCACCACCGACTACGACGAGGCAACGGTCACGAGCTTCATCGACGGCATGGCAGAGCGCGACCTGCCGCTGAGCGTCTTCCACTTCGACTGCTTCTGGATGCGCGAGTTCAACTGGAGCGACTTCGAGTGGGACCCCCGGGTATTCCCCGACCCGGCCGGCATGCTCTCTCGCCTGCACGACAAGGGGCTCAAGGTGTGTGTCTGGATCAACCCGTACATCGGGCAGCGCTCCCCGTTGTTCGAGGAGGCATCGACGGCTGGCTACCTGGTCAAGCGCACCAACGGCGACGTCTGGCAGTGGGACCTCTGGCAGGCGGGCATGGGCCTCGTCGACTTCACCAACCCGGATGCCGTTGCCTGGTACCAGGGAAAGCTGCGGCACCTCCTCGACCAGGGCGTCGACTGCTTCAAGACGGACTTCGGCGAGCGCATCCCACTCCAGGTCGACTACTTCGACAACTCGAGCCCGGAGCGCATGCACAACTGGTACACCGAGCTGTACAACCGGGCCGTGTTCGAGCTGCTCGAGCAGGAGAGGGGCGAGGGCGAGGCGATCGTCTTCGCGCGCTCTGCGACGGTCGGCGGACAGGCCATGCCAGTGCACTGGGGCGGAGACTCGACGTCGACCTTCGAGTCGATGGCCGAGACCCTGCGCGGGGGGCTGTCGATCGCGTTCAGCGGCTTCGCCTTCTGGAGCCACGACATCGGCGGCTTCGAGGGCACGCCCGATGCCGCGGTGTTCAAGCGGTGGACGGCATTCGGCCTGCTCTCGAGCCACAGCCGCCTGCACGGCTCCGGCTCGTACCGGGTGCCGTGGGCCTTCGACGAGGAGGCGGTGGAGGTCACACGCGTCTTCACGAAGCTGAAGCTCTCGCTCATGCCGTACCTCTACGCCGCCGGCCTCGAGGCCCACACGCACGGCCTGCCCGTGCTGCGGCCGATGCAGTTCGAGTTTCCCGACGACCCCGGTGCGGCCTACCTCGACCGGCAGTACATGCTGGGCCGCGACCTGCTCGTGGCACCGGTGTTCACGGCGAGCGGGGAGGTCGAGCTGTACCTTCCGCCCGGCACCTGGACCAACTGGTTCACGGGGGAGAAGGTCGCCGGCGGCGGGTGGCGACGCGAGGTGCACGGGTTCGACAGCATCCCGCTCTATGTTCGCGAGGGCGCCGTCATTCCCCTCGGCGCGCGCACCGACCGACCGGACTACGACTACCTCGACGGTCTGACGATCGTGCTCGGCGCTGCCGGCGAGGATCGCAGCGTGACGGTGACGACGCCGACCGGCGAGAGCGCGACCTTCACGGTTGCTGCCGGTGCCGTCACCTCGTCGTCGGAGCGCGAGTTCGCCATCCGATCCCTCTGATTCCTGTGGTCGGAGGGGCGGAGGCGAGGGCCTGGAGGCCGTAGGCTTGACGGGTTATCGAATCGATTCGAGAGAGCGCTCCCTGTGACTGACTTCCCCACCACCGGCTTCACGACCACCGGCTCTGCCGACTACCGTGACGGCGGTCTCGTCTTCCCGCCAGAGTTCATCATCGGGTCGGCGACGGCCTCGTACCAGATCGAGGGAGCGGCCTTCGAGGACGGCCGCACGGCATCCATCTGGGACACCTTCAGCCGCGTGCCAGGCAAGGTCGTCAACGGTGACACCGGCGACGTCGCCGACGACCACTACCACCGGCTCGACGACGACCTCGATCTCATGAAGCGCCTCAACCTCGAGGCGTACCGCTTCTCGATCGCCTGGCCGCGCGTGCAGCCGGGCGGCTCCGGCCGCAGCAACGAGAAGGGGCTCGCCTTCTACTCTCGGCTCGTCGACGGGCTGCTCGAGCGGGGCATCCGGCCGATCGCGACGCTGTACCACTGGGACCTGCCGCAGGAGCTCGAGGATGCCGGCGGCTGGCCGGTGCGCGACACCGCCTATCGCTTCGCCGACTACGCCGCGATCGCGGGGGAGGCCCTCGGCGACCGCGTGCACACCTGGACGACCCTCAACGAGCCGTGGTGCTCTGCCTACCTCGGATACGGCTCCGGTGGCCACGCTCCCGGTCGCACGAGCGGCCGCGACGCCCTCGCCGCCGTTCACCACCTCAACCTCGCCCACGGCCTCGGCCTGCAGGCGCTGCGCAGCACGGTTGCCAAGGCCGACGCCGAGTACTCGGTGACCCTCAACTTCCACGTGCTGCGCCCCGGCGACGGCAACGCAGAGGATGCCACCCGCCGCATCGACGCCCTCGCCAACCGCGCGTTCACCAACCCCATGCTGCTCGGCGAGTACCCGGCCGACCTGCTCGAGGACACCCGCGACGTCACCGACTGGGCCTTCGTTCAGCCGGGCGACCTCGACATCGTCAAGCAGCCCATCGACTTCCTCGGGGTCAACTACTACTCGACCGCGACCGTGCGCACCTGGGACGGCCACAGCCCCAAGCAGGCGGCCGACGGCCACAAGCCATCGAGCGGCACGGCCTGGCCGGGCAGCGAGCACGTCGAGTTTCTCGAGCAGGCTGGCCCCTACACCTCCATGGGCTGGAACATCGCGCCGGAGGGCCTCGAAGAGCTGCTCGTCTCGCTGCACGAGCAGTTTCCGACGACGCCTCTCGTCATCACAGAGAACGGTGCAGCGTTCGAAGACGAGGAGCGGGACGGCCGGGTCGCCGACCCGAAGCGCACCGACTACCTGCGCCGCCACTTCACCGCTGCCCACCGCGCCCTGCAGCGCGGGGTCGACCTCCGTGGCTACATGGTCTGGTCGCTGCTCGACAACTTCGAGTGGGGCTACGGCTTCTCCAAGCGGTTCGGCATCGTGCGGGTCGACTACGAGACTCTCGAGCGCACCGTCAAGGACAGCGGCCACTGGGTTGCAGAACTCGCCGCGAGCCACACCATTCCGGCGATCGCCGACTAGAACCCCATTGCGGCGCGGTCGCGTCGGCACTACCAAGGACACACCTCTTCGTGACTACCGTCGTTCACCCCGGTGACTCGCTCACCTCGCGCCAGCGCTTCGTCTACGTCATCGTGCTCGGTGCGCTCACCGCGCTCGGCCCGTTCACCGTCGACCTCTACCTTCCCGCGTTCCCGGTCGTGGAGGCCGACCTCAACACCAGTGCGGCGGCGATCCAGCTGACCCTTACCGCGACGACCGTCGGCTTCGCCCTCGGCCAGCTGCTCGTCGGGCCATGGAGCGACAAGATCGGGCGGCGCACACCGCTTATCATCGCGACGGCGCTGCACATCGTCTCGAGCCTCGCCATCGTCTTCGCCCCCGACGTGGCATGGGTCGGCATCTTCCGGGTGCTGCAGGGCGTCGGCGCGGCCGGTGGGGGCGTCGTGGCCATGGCGATGGTGCGCGACCTGTTCGGCGGGCTCCCGCTCGTGCGCATGATGTCGCGGCTCGCACTGGTGAACGGCCTCGCGCCGATCGTGGCTCCGCTCATCGGCTCCCAGCTGCTGCTCGCCATGGACTGGCGCGGCATCTTCGTCTTCCTCACCGCATACGGCGTGGTGGTCATCCTCGCCGCCGTGTTCTTCCTCGTCGAGACCCAGCCAGCCGCCCGCCGCGGCGACCGAGGGCACAGCACGGCTCGCGAGCGCTACCGGGCGCTGTTCACCGATCGCGTCTTCGTCGGGGTGATCATCATCGCCGGCATGACCTTCTCCGGGCTCTTCGCCTACCTCTCCGCCGGGTCGTTCCTGTTCCAGCAGGTGTACGACTTCGATCCGCAGCAGTACGGGGTGCTGTTCGCCGTCAACTCGATCGGCATCGTGATCGGGGTGCAGTCGGCGTCGCGGCTGGCACGGCTGGTTCCTCCGCAGTGGATCCTGCTCTGCGCGATCATCCTCATGCTCGGGGCTGCGACGACGATCGTCGTGCTCGACGTCAACGGGGCCGGCCTGTTCGGCATCCTCATCCCGCTGTGGTTCTTCATCCTCGGCTGCGGATTCTGCTTCCCGATGCAGGGCGTTCTCGCGCTCGACGGGCACGGCGGGGAGGCGGCGACCGCTGCCTCGCTCATGGGCGCGGTGAACTTCGGCATGGCCGGGCTGCTGTCGCCGATCGTTGGGCTGTTCGGCATCCACAACGCGATCCCCATGGGCATCATGATGATGGCGACGAGTGTCGTCTCGCTCGTGGTGATCATCGCCGTGGTGCGACCGAGAACGGTGCCGGCCCTCACCCGCTAGCGGCACGTCGAGTGGGGCCTCGCGGTCACTCTCACGGCGGCGAGGCGACCGCAAGGCCCGACTCGAGTGACGGCGCGCGGCTACGGTGGATGGATGCCACAGCAGAACCAGGGACGCGCCGCCCGCGTACAGCTCAACTGGCCCCTCCTCTCCGGGGCCGGAGCCCTCGTTATCGGCGCCGTGCTCGGGCTCGTCGTGCTCGTGCGCGGCAACACCCCGCTCGAGGCCGACGCGGAGTGGATGGAGGAGATCGTCGAGCACCGCAGCCCGCTGTGGGACGTGCCGTCGTACGTGCTCAACTTCGTCGGCACCGGGTGGTTCGCCACCGCGGTCTCTGTGCTCATCGTCGTTCTGCTCCTGCTGGCCGGCAAGCGCTGGACCGCGCTCTTCGCGCTCCTCTCGATCGGTCTCAGTGCCGTTCTGGTGCAGGGTCTCAAGGTGGCGTTCGGCCGGCTGCGACCGGAGGACATCCTGCTGAGCATCGACTCCGGCTCTTTCCCCTCCGGGCACGTCGCCAACGCGGCGACGCTTGCAACGGTGCTCGCCATCGTGACCTGGCGCTGGTGGGTGGTCACGGCCGGTGCGGTCTACGTCGTTCTCATGGCGCTCAGCCGCACCTACCTCGGGGCGCACTGGATGACGGACACGGTCGGCGGCCTGCTCATCGGCGCCGGGGTTGCGGTGATTCTCTGGGCGCCGTTCGCCCTGCGAATCCTGCGGGAGCGGCGCGGCGAGGTCGTGGAGGCACCCGTGGAGTCTGCAACGTTGTAATCTTCGATCGTGTCGATCACCATGCACGATGTTGCCGCGCTCGCGGGAGTGTCGCTGAAGACCGTCTCCAATGTCGTCAACGACTACCCGCACATCAAGCCGGAGACCCGCCAGAAGGTGGTCGATGCGATCGAGACGCTCGGCTACCGGCCGAACCTGACGGCGCGGGGGCTGCGATCGGGCCGTACGGGTGTCATCAGCCTCATCATCCCCGACCTTCGCAACGCCTACTTCGCCGAGCTTGCCGACTCGGTCATGCGGGCGGCCGACGCCAAGGGCCTGTCGGTGATCATCGAGCAGTCCGGTGCCGACCGGGCCCGCGAGCTCGAGGTGCTGCGCGGCTCGCGGATGCAGATGGTCGACGGTGTGCTCTACAGCGCCCTCGCCCTCGGCGAGGAGGACGCGCATCTCCTCGAGAGCATCACGACACCGATGGTGCTGCTCGGCGAGCGGATCTTCCATGGCCCAACCGACCATGTGACGATGCTCAACACCGAGGGTGCGAAGGCGGCGACGGAGCACCTCATCGGCATCGGCCGCCGGCGGATCATCGCGCTCGGCGCCCACGAGGGAGAGGTCATCGGCTCGGCCGGCCTTCGCCTTGCCGGCTACCGCCAGGCCCTCGAGGAGGCGGGCATCCCCTTCGACGAGCGACTTGTGTGCGAGGTTGGCGACTGGTTCCGCTTCGAGGGAGCGGAAGGGATGCGGCGCATGCTCGCATCCGGTGTCGCCTTCGACGGGGTCGTGGCATTCAACGACTCGATGGCGCTCGGTGCCATGCGGGTCATGCAGGAGGCCGGACTGCGCATTCCCCAGGACGTCGCGGTGATCGGCTTCGACGATATCGACGAGACGCGGTACACCCTACCGACGCTCTCGACCATCGATCCCGGTCGCGTCGAGATCGCCGAGGTGGCGATCCAGTTCCTGCAGGAGCGCATCAACAACCAGGGCACGGCTCTCGCGCCCCGCGAGCACTTCACGCGGTTCGAGCTGATCCAGCGTGAGTCGACGACGATCTAGCCCGGCCACGAGTCCATTTGCGGCGCGTCCCTTGACACGGGAAGTCCGAGTGTCCAAGATACATTTACAACGTTATATACAACGTTGTAAATGCGGAGGCGCACAGCGCTCCCTGCACGGGGTCGACGAGGATCCGCCGAGGCGAACACTCGAGGCCACGCGCCCGCAGCTCACGCACCACCTTCTGACAACGAAGTAATCGAAGGGAAACACAGTGAAGAACAAGACTCTGATCGCGGTCAGCTCCGTGGTCGCCGTCGCGGCCATGCTGGCCGGCTGCGCGCAGGATGGCGGTGGCGAGACCCCCAACGCCAGCGACCTCACCTGCGACAACACCATTTCCAAGACTGACCTCCCGGCCGTCACGGTCTGGGGCTGGTACCCCAACATGGACAAGGTCGTCGAGAACTTCAACGAGGGCCACGACGACGTGCAGGTCTGCTGGACCAACGCCGGCCAGGGCAACGACGAGTACGACAAGTTCCAGACAGCGATCTCCGCCGGATCCGGTGCGCCCGACGTCATCATGCTCGAGGCAGACCGCATCCCGAACTACGTCGTTCAGAATGCACTGGTCGACATCAAGGAGTTCGGCTACGACGACGTCAAGGACAACTTCAGCGAGGGCGCATGGAAGGACGTCTCCGTCGGAGACTCCGTCTTCGCGGCTCCCGTCGACGGCGGCCCCATGGGCCTGATCTACCGCACCGACGTGTTCGAGAAGTACGGCATCGCGGTTCCGACCACGTGGGCAGAGTACGAGACAGCAGGTCAGGCCCTCAAGGATGCCGGCGGCCCGCTGCTCGGCGACCTGGGCGCCAACGTGCCCGCCGTCTTCATGGCGCTCACCATCCAGAACGGCGCCCAGCCGTTCACCTACGACCCGACCACGCCAGAGAACATCGGCATCAAGGTCAACGACGACGCGTCGAAGGAGGTGCTCGACTACTGGGCAGGACTCGTCGAGAAGGGACTCGTCGGCACGCAGGACCAGTTCACCCCCGAGTACATCTCCGGTGTGGTCGGCGGCGACTACGCGACCTACGTGTCTGCCGCATGGGCTCCCGGCTACCTCAGCGGCGCCGGTGTCGGCTCCGGGGAGGACGCCGGACTGTTCGCCGTCGCCCCACTGCCGCAGTGGGACACCGCCAACCCCGTCTCGGTCAACTGGGGCGGCTCTGCCTTCGCCGTCACGGCTCAGGCCAAGAACGCGGAGCTCGCGGCGAAGGTCGCCTTCGGCATCTACGCCGACGACGCCTCGCTGGCCGACGGATGGCAGAACCAGATCATCTTCCCGCTGAACAACGCCGTGCTGACCTCTGACGAGTTCGTCAACGCGGAGGTGGGATTCTTCGCAGGCCAGCAGGCCAACAAGGAGGTCTACGTTCCCGCCGCCGACGCGTACAAGGGATTCACCTACAGCCCCTTCGGCTCCTTCTACTACGCCTCGTTCACCGAGGAGCTGGCGGCGATCAACGCCGGCGAGAAGGATGGCTCCCAGGCCGCTGACGACCTGCAGCAGAAGCTGGTCGACTACGCGACGGAGCAGGGCTTCACCGTCTCGGAGTAGTCCGACCCTCGAGCGTGCCGGCCCTG
>NZ_JBXMIS010000045.1:0-41032 GCF_057073975.1 Conyzicola sp.
GGGCTGAGCGTGCATTCACGAGTTCATCCCAGGCCGGTCGTGTTGCCGTGCCGCACGAGTGAATCGATTCCAGACCTATGGCGAAGTACCCCAAAGACCAGTTCGACGACCTTCCGGCCGACCTGGCACGCGTTGGCGCCCACCGGGCACCGCCCAAGGCCGGCCGCGGCTGGATCACCTTCGCCTGGGCCGCGCTGTTCACTGGCATCTTCGTGCTGATCGGCGTGCTCGGGCTCAACCTGCTGAACGGCACTGGCTTTCTCGAGGGAGAGCCGACCGCTGCGCCGTCGGCGTCGCCGAGCCTGACCGCAGAGCCGCTCACCGACCCGACGACGATCGACCCGGCGCGCGCGATCACCATCACGGTGCTCAACGCCACCCCGACCGTCGACCTTGAGACTGCCGCCGGCACTGCTCTTCGCACAGCGGGATGGCCCGTCGGCGCGTTCGCACTCGCCTCGCAGCGCGACATCGAGAAGACCGTCGTCTACTACAGCAACCCGGCAGACGAGGACATCGCGCGCGGCCTCGTGCTCGCACTCGGCACTGGCGATGTGCTCGAGAGCACGGCGTTCCTCGGTGCCCCGATCACCATCGTGCTCGGCTCTGACTACGAGGCTCCGACCCCGTAGTCGAAGCCATGCCGCAGCCCAGTGTTTCGGGCGTGTTTAAGTCTCGTTGAATCGCGGTAACACCCGGTCACGATCGCTTTTTCGGGCCATTTCTGTGGTGTCTGCTCCGCTACTGTCGTGTTTCACGAGCAAGGAGCGAGACATGGCACAGGGCACCGTCAAGTGGTTCAACGCGGAGAAGGGCTACGGCTTCATCACGGTCGATGGCAGCGGGCAGGACGTCTTCGTGCACTACTCCGCCATCGACATGGGCGGCTACAAGGTGCTGGAGGAGGGGCAGCTGGTCACCTTCGAACTCGGCACCGGCGCCAAGGGCCCGCAGGCCGAATCCGTGCGGGTCTCCTAGTCACGCCGGCTCCATCTCAAAACCAGACACGACCTCAGCTATCGACGTCGCGGAGGTCGCCGCAGCTAGGCTTGTTGTTGTGAACGCTCGTCGCGCGGTGCGCATCGCACCCCTGGTAGCCGTCGGCCTCGTGCTGGCCGGCTGCACCGCGTCCGAGCCGGTGCCGACCCCGACCCCGTCGTACACCTCGACCTATGAGGCGCCAGAGCCCATGGGCATCGCGCCTCTCACCGGCGAGGCCATCCCCGTTGGCAGCGCGCTCAATCCATCGCTTGCCGCGAAGATCGACAACCACCCAGAGGCCAGGCCGCAGGTCGGGCTCGACCGCACCGACATCGTGTTCGAGGAGCTAGTCGAAGGCGGTTTGACCCGCTACGTCGCCATCTGGCAGTCCGATGTGCCAGACGAGATCGGGCCGGTGCGCTCCATTCGACCGATGGACCCGGATATCGTCTCGGCCTTCGGCGGAATCATCGCCTACTCCGGCGGCCAGCAGCGATTCGTCGCACTCATGCAGGCCACGAACGTCTTCAACGCCATACACGGCCAGAAGTCGACGGCAGAGACGTTCTACCGCACCAAGACCAAGACGGCCCCGCACAACGTGCTCGTCAAGGCGGTCGCGCTGATCGCAGAGCACCCAGAGCTACGTCCCCCGCAGCAGCAGTTCGCGTTCTCCCTCGACGTGCCGTCGTCGACGGCCGCGAAGGAGGGCGCGCCGGCCAGCGCCCTCAATATCGTGTTCTCGACCTACTCCACCCCGTCGTGGACGTGGGACGCGGCGCAGTCGAAGTACCTGCGTGCGCAGAAGGGCGTCGCCGACATGGACAGCAACGGCGCGCAGCTGTCGGCCACCAACGTCATCGCCCTCTTCGTCGGCATCGACAAGAGCCTCGGGGTGCCGAAGACGCAGCTCGTGGGCACCGGCCAGGGCTGGGTCTCGAGCGGCGCCGCCACGATTCCCGTGACGTGGTCGAAGGATGCCGCAACCTCCGTCATCCGCCTCGTCGACGACCAGGGAGTGACGGTGCGCCTCGCCCCCGGCAACAGCTGGATAGAGCTGGTGCCGACAACGGGATCCTTTACGCCAGTAGCGTGATCTGCCGAGCGCCACGGCCCGGCGCTTTCTTGCACTCCCCATACCCGAGTGCTAGATTTCCCTTTGGCACTCGCAGAGTTCGAGTGCCAACAACTCAGCTGTAATACGTCCGGGAGGGACGAGAAACACACATGGCAAAGATCATTGCTTTCAACGAAGAGGCCCGTCGCGGCCTCGAGCGCGGCCTCAACATTCTCGCCGACGCCGTCAAGGTGACCCTCGGCCCGCGCGGCCGCAACGTCGTGCTAGAGAAGAAGTGGGGCGCCCCCACCATCACGAACGACGGCGTGTCGATCGCCAAGGAGATCGAGCTCGACGACCCGTACGAGAAGATCGGCGCAGAGCTCGTCAAGGAAGTTGCCAAGAAGACGGATGACGTCGCTGGCGACGGAACGACCACCTCCGTGGTGCTCGCCCAGGCTCTCGTTCGCGAAGGCCTCCGCAACGTTGCCGCCGGTGCTGACCCGATCAGCCTCAAGCGCGGTATCGAGAAGGCAACCGCTGCCGTCATCGAGGCACTCGTCGCCTCCGCCAAGGAGATCGAGACCAAGGAAGAGATCGCTGCAACGGCGTCTATCTCTGCCGCAGACCCCGAGATCGGCGCGCTTATCGCCGAGGCGATCGACAAGGTCGGCAAGGAGGGTGTCGTCACCGTCGAGGAGTCGAACACCTTCGGCACGACGCTCGAGCTGACCGAGGGCATGCGCTTCGACAAGGGCTACCTTTCGCAGTACTTCGTCACCGACCCGGAGCGCCAGGAGGCTGTCTTCGAAGACCCGTACATCCTCATCGCGAACTCGAAGATCTCCAACATCAAGGACCTCCTTCCGATCGTCGACAAGGTGATCCAGTCAGGCAAGCAGCTGCTCATCATCGCCGAGGATGTCGACGGCGAGGCCCTCGCGACCCTGGTGGTCAACAAGATCCGCGGCATCTTCAAGTCGGTTGCCGTCAAGGCTCCCGGTTTCGGCGACCGTCGCAAGGCGCAGCTGCAGGACATCGCGATCCTCACCGGAGGACAGGTCATCTCCGAGGAGGTCGGTCTCAAGCTCGAGAACGCCACCCTCGACCTGCTCGGCCGTGCTCGCAAGGTGATCATCACCAAGGACGAGACCACGATCATCGAGGGGGCGGGTGACGAGGAGGCGATTGCCGGCCGTGTCAAGCAGATCCGTGCAGAGATCGACAACACCGACAGCGACTACGACCGCGAGAAGCTCCAGGAGCGCCTCGCGAAGCTCGCCGGCGGTGTTGCGGTCATCAAGGCCGGTGCAGCCACCGAGGTCGAGCTCAAGGAGCGCAAGCACCGCATCGAGGATGCAGTGCGCAACGCCAAGGCAGCCGTCGAGGAGGGCATCGTCGCCGGTGGTGGCGTCGCCCTCATCCAGGCTGGCAAGGTCGCTTTCGACGGTGACGTCATCAAGGGCCTCGTCGGTGACGAGGCAACGGGTGCCAACATCGTGCGCGTTGCCATCGACGCCCCGCTCAAGCAGATCGCGCTTAACGCCGGTCTCGAGCCGGGTGTTGTCGCTGACAAGGTGCGCCACCTGCCCGTCGGTCACGGCCTCAACGCCGCAACCGGTGAGTACGTCGACATGCTCGCTGCAGGCATCAACGACCCGGTGAAGGTCACGCGCTCTGCGCTGCTCAACGCCGCGTCGATCGCCGGTCTCTTCCTCACCACTGAGGCAGTCATCGCAGAGAAGCCAGAGAAGAACCCCGCGCCGATGGGTGACCCCAGCGGCGGAATGGATTTCTAAAAGCCAAAGATCTGGCTTGAGAAACCATTCCGGCGTGAGCGTGACTTCTTTCTAGAAGGCACCTGGCGCCGACAACGAAAAGTGGGCGGTCCCCTAACCGGGCCCGCCCACTTTTGCTGTTAACGCCCTATCGCCCGAACAACCCCGCGTTGGCCGCCTCGACATCGGCGTACTGCTGGCCGGCCTGGGCCAGGGCGAGGGTGATGGACTCCAGGCTCTGCTCGACGCGGGACTGGGTCACCCGCCACTCGTCGGCCACGACCTGAAAGGCCGTGGCGGCTGGCCCCGACCAGGAGGACTGCAGGTCGGCGAGCTGCGTGTGCAGCCCTGCGACCTCGGACTGGATGCGGGAGACGGTAGAGCGGGCGTGGGCGGTCACCGTGGCAACCGCTTCACTGTCAACGGTTTAGTTGGTCATGGCGGTGACGCTAGCCACGAGCCGCCCCTGCGCGAGCTCAGTGCTCCGCGACTGTGGACTGTGCCGGATCCTGTCCTGGTTGGAGGAGAGGAAGGGCGACACGGAAGGTCGCTCCACCGCCCGGAGTCTCGAGTACCTGCACCTCGCCCTTGTGGGCGGCGACGATCGACGCCGCGATCGCGAGGCCGAGGCCGCTGCCGCCGGTGTCGCGATTGCGCGACGAGTCGGCCCGCCAGAAGCGCTGGAAGATCTTCTCGCGGATCTGCGGGGGAATTCCCTCACCGTGGTCGATGACCGAGATGACGCCCTGCTTGCGCTCCTCGTCGACCTCGACGGCGATCTCGATGGGGGAGTCGTGCGGTGTGAAGCGCAGCGCGTTGCCCATGAGGTTGGTGATCACCTGCCGGATCTTGTTCTCCTCGGCCGGCACGATCGCGGTCGACGGCGGCGTCGGTGCGCTCAGCTCGACGGGCACCGGCGACGGCGCCTTGGTCGGCCGCGGGCGGATGAGCCGGAGCCGTGCGAGCGTGGCTCCGGCGAACGAGATGGGGCCGGTGGTGAGCGCGGGTGGTCGCGCGGGTCCGGGCGGAGGGCCGGCCGCGGGCACCATGACGATCGGCGATTCGAGGGCGACGCTCGGTCCGCTCTCCGCGGGTGCTGGCTCGGTCGCGACCACGGTGACGACGCGGTCCGGCTGGCTGGCCATGGCATCCAGTGCGGCATCGCGGGCGAGCGGAACCAGGTCGACTGCCGTCAGGGCGAGCGGCTTCGCCTCGTCGATGCGAGCGAGCTCGAGCAGGTCGGTGACGAGCTCGCCCATGCGGATCGCCTCCTTCTCGATGCGCTCCATCGCCTGGGCGATGTCCTCCTTCTTGGTGAGCGCGCCCATGCGGTAGAGCTCTGCATAGCCGCGCACCGACACGAGGGGAGTTCGCAGCTCGTGGCTGGCGTCACCGACGAATCGCCGCATCTGCTCGATGGTTCTCGCACGGTCGGCGAAGGCGCGGTCGATGCGGTTGAGCATGGAGTTGAGGGAGCGGTTGAGGCGCCCGACCTCGGTGTTCGGCGTCGCACCGCCGAGGCGCTGGCTGAAGTCGCCTGCCGCGAACCGCGCTGCGGTCGCCTCGACCTCTCTCAGGGGAGCAAATGTCGTCGTCACGAGCAGTCGGGTGAGAGCCCCGCCGAACAGGATGACGATGAAGGCGAAGAACAGGAAGATCGCGGAGTAGCGATTGAGCAGCGCGTTGTTCTGGCTGAGGTTCTGGCCGACGAGCAGCGTCGCCTCGCCGCTGGAGCCGATGCGAAGGGGCAGCGCGATGACCCGCCATTGCGCCGTGTGGTTCTTGTTGAAGAGCGTGAAGGCGCCCTCGTGGCTCGACAGGTAGAGGAGGCTGAGTTCGGAGACATCCGGAGCCGTCTTGGTGAGCTCGTCGGGCAGGTTGTCCTCGATGAGGCCGCCGCCGGCGTCGATGGCGGCGAGGTAGTAGGGGTTACGCCCGGAGTAGATGTCCTCGCTGAAGGTGTTGTCGCCGTCGAGCACGATGTCGGAGTCAAGGTCGCCGACGGCGACCTGCAGGCGCCGATCGGTCTCGTCGATCAGGTAGCTGCTGACGACCGAGAGCGTGCCTGCGCCCGCGACGGTGAGTCCCATCGCGAGGAGCAGCACCGTGACACCGGTGATCTTGGAGCGAAGCGAGATGGTCGACCACCACCTGCTCAGACGATCGTGCATCCCGCGATCTTAGTTCGCCCGGCTAGGGGCGGTATCAGACGCGAGCGGCTTTGAGCATGTAGCCGAAGCCCCTCTTGGTCTGGATGATCGGCTCAGCCGAGTACTGGTCGAGCTTGCGGCGGAGGTAGGAGATGTAGCTCTCCACGATGCCGGCGTCGCCGTTGAAGTCGTACTCCCAGACGTGGTCGAGGATCTGCGCCTTCGACAGCACACGGTTGGGGTTGAGCATGAGGTAGCGCAGCAGCTTGAACTCGGTCGGGCTCAGCTCGACCGGGCTGTCACCGACGGTGACCTCGTGGGTGTCCTGGTCCATCGTGAGCTCGCCGGCACGGATGACGGCCTCCTCGTCGTCCTGCATGGTGCGACGGAGGATGGCCTTGATGCGAGCGACGATCTCATCGAGACTGAACGGCTTGGTGACGTAGTCGTCGCCGCCAACGGTGAGGCCCATGATCTTGTCCTCCGTGTCGTCCTTCGCCGTGAGGAAGAGGATGGGCGCGGTGTAGCCGGAGGCCCTCAGGCGCTTCGTCACACCGAACCCGTTGATGTCGGGAAGCATGACGTCGAGGATGATGAGGTCGGGTTCTTCTTCGAGCACCGCCGAGATGGCCTGGGCCCCGTTTCCCACCGCTCGCACGGCAAAACCGGCGAACCGCAGGCTCGTGGTCAGCAGGTCGCGGATATTGGGCTCGTCGTCAACGATGAGAATCTTTGGTCCGTCACTCATGCGAACAGTATCTGCGCGTTTCCTGAACGTTTTCTGGAAGCCGTACCCCTGCGGGATTCCCAGCCGGCCTTTCGTAGACTTCTGCTCGCACCCATACTCGGAGGACCCATGACGACACCGCCATCCACCCGCAGCGAGAACCCGCTCGTCAGGCTCGAGCATGCGGGAGAGCAGTTCCTGTTCGCGAGCCGCTGGCTGCTCGCTCCGCTCTACCTCGGCATGGTGGTTGCGCTCGTTCTCATCGGCGTCAAGTTCTTCCAGGAGCTGTGGCATCTCATCACCCACGTGCTCGAGGCCGACGGCAACGACATCGTGCTCGGCACCCTCGCCCTGCTCGACCTCGCGCTGCTGGCCAACCTCGTGCTCATCGTGATCTTCGCCGGCTATGAGAACTTCGTCTCCAAGATCCGTGCCGCTCGCAACTCGGAGGACCGGCCGGCCTGGATGGGGCACGTCGACTTCTCCGGGCTCAAGATGAAGCTCATCGGATCGATCGTCGCCATCTCTGCGATCGGCCTGCTGCAGGACTACTTCACCTACGACTCCTCCTCCGACGCGAGCGTGCAGTTCTGGCGCATCATGCTGCACCTGACCTTCGTCATCTCCGGCCTGCTCTTCGCCGTGATGGACTGGCTCGGCGAGAAGCGCCTTGCGCTGACGAAGCAGACGCACTCGTCGGGCGACGAGTACTAGTCAGGCAGCGGCATCCAGCGTGTGCGAGTCGAGGATCGTGTAGCTGTAGCCCTGCTCTGCCAGGAACCGCTGGCGGTTCTGCGCGAAGTCCTGGTCGACCGTGTCGCGGGCCACGAGAGTGTAGAAGCTCGCCGGCAGGCCGCTCTCCTTCGGCCGAAGCAGCCGCCCGAGGCGCTGTGCCTCCTCCTGGCGTGAGCCGAACGAGCCGCTCACCTGGATGGCGACGGTGGCCTCCGGCAGGTCGACAGAGAAGTTGGCGACCTTGGACACCACGAGGAGCTTGATGGTTCCATTGCGGAAGTCCTCGTAGAGGCGCTCCCTCTCTGCAACCGGTGTCGACCCGGTGAGGGTCGGGGCATCCAGCAGCTCTCCGAGCTCCTCGATCTGGTCGAGGTACTGGCCGATGACGAGGATGCGCTCGCCGGCATGCTTCGCCACGAGCCGCTTGACGACGTCGACCTTCGCATCGGCGGTGGCCGCGAGACGGTAGCGGCCCTCGTCGGCCGATGCCGCGTACTCGAGCCGCTGCTGCTGGGGAAGGTCGACGCGCACCTCGAAGCACGACGCGGGAGAGATGAAGCCCTGTGCCTCGATCTCCTTCCACGGCGCATCGAAGCGCTTCGGGCCGATGAGGCTGAAGACGTCACCTTCGCGGCCGTCCTCGCGCACCAGCGTCGCGGTGAGGCCGAGGCGGCGACGGGCCTGCAGCTCTGCCGTGAGCTTGAACACCGGAGCGGGTAGCAGGTGCACCTCGTCGTAGACGATGAGTCCCCAGTCGAGAGCATCGAGCAGGGCGAGGTGCGCATACTGGCCGCCGCGCTTCGCGGTGAGGATCTGGTAGGTCGCGATGGTGACCGGCTTTATCTCCTTGACCTGACCGGAGTACTCGCCCACCTCGTCCTCTGTCAGCGTCGTGCGCTTGAGCAGCTCGCTGCGCCACTGGCGGGCACTGACCGTGTTGGTGACGAGGATGAGGGTGTTCGACTTCGCAGTCGCCATCGCCCCAGCCCCCACGAGCGTCTTGCCGGCACCGCAGGGCAGCACGACGACGCCGGAGCCGTTGTCGTAGAAGCTCGCGACCGCCTGCTTCTGGTACTCGCGCAGCGACCAGCCGTCTTCGACGAGGGCGATCTCGTGCGGGGTGCCGGGGGTGTATCCCGCGAGGTCCTCCGCTGGCCAGCCGAGTTTGAGCAGCTGCTGCTTGAGCTCGCCGCGGGCCCACGGCTGCATGACGACGGTGTTCTCGTCGCGCTCCTCGAACAGCAGCTCTGCGATCTTCTTGGCCCGGCGGATCTCGGCAAGCACGCTGCGGTCGCTCGCGGTGAGCACGAGCACGCCCTCCGCGTCGCGCTCGATGCGAAGTCGGCCGTAGCGCCCGACCGTCTCTGCGATGTCGACGGACACGCTCTGGGGGATCGGGAAGCGCGAGTACTGCGAGAGAGTGGAGAGCATCTGCTCTGCCGTGTGGCCGGCGGCGCGCGCGTTCCACAGGCCGAGGCGAGTGATGCGGTAGGTGTGGATGTGCTCCGGCGCCCGTTCGAGCTCGGCGAAGACTGCGAGGTCGTGGCGGGCGTCCTCGGCCTGGGGGTGCGCCACTTCGAGAAGCACGGTGCGGTCGCTCTGAACGATGAGGGGTCCTGGCACGCTTTCGGGCATCCGACCATTCTCCCACGCGGGTGCTCAGTCCGTGGGGTGCACCTCGAGGATGCTCGACAGCGGCAGCGTGCGCTCGATATCGGAGGCGCGGTCGCGGGCACGCAACCGCCCACCCCCGATACCCGTCGGCTCGAGCACGTACGTGGTGGTGCCGGAGGGCAGGTTGACCGTCACGACGACGGTTGACCTCGCCTTGACGGCCGTCTCGAGCTGGCGCTCGAGCCAGCTCGTCTCTGTCTCCTCTGCGCTCGAGAGGCGCAGTCTCTCGATGAGCTCTCGTGCCGAATCCCGGGCGGGCGCGCTCGTCGTCGCGGCCCGTCGGCGGTGCACGGTGCGGATGCCGCCGGAGGAGTCCTCGACCGACACCGGGTAGCGCGCATCGGCGAGTGCCCAGAAGACGAGCTCCTCGTCGAAACGCGACTCGAGGCCATCGGCGGTTCGCTGCAGGCCGAGGGGCGACAACGAGTGGTCGATCGCGATCGCGGCGAGCAGGTCGGGGTCGGCGGAGTGCACGTAGCTGCCGCCCTCGGCGCTCCCAACGCGCACGAGGCCGTGTCGGCGCGCGGTCTCCTCGATGAGGTAGTCGAGCGGCTGCGGTATTCCGGTCAAGGAGATGCTCGCGACGAACTCGCGCAGCGTCTCTGCGGTGTCGCCTGCGGCCACGGCACGGTTGATGCTGCCAGCGCTGACCCGGTAGGTCGTCGCGAGGCCGCTGCTCTCGACATCGGCGAGCTCGCGAAGGCGGGAGTCGAGCGGTGCCTCGAGGGGGCCGGGCGAGACGATCGTGAGGTCGTGCTGCACGAACACCTTGTCGACCTCGGCGGGAAAGAGCGCTGCCATCGTCGAGAGAGCTGACCCCATGTCGCCAGAGAGCACGGCGGAGCCGGGTGTGCTCGGCGCGGCGTCGACGATGATGCCGAGCAGCTCTGCGCAGCGCAGTTGCACGGCGATGCGTGCGTGCATGTGGTCGGCGCTCGCGGGGTAGAGCCAGCCGACGTACTCGGCGAGCGAGTCTCCCCACATCGCATGCGCACGGTCGCCGAGCAGGGACTGGATGTCGCGGGGCAGCCCCGCAAACCATCCCTCTGCCAGCTGCGCCCAGCGCTGCGCGGCGCCGCCCTCACGCCAGCGCGCTGCGTGCTGCCCTGGCAGCCACTCACTGCCGACGAGCTCGGCAAGGCCCGCGGCCGCGCACACCGCGAGCAGCGGCGGGAGGTCGTCGAGCGACACCCCGGCGGAGGAGGAGAGCCGCTTCGCGTCGGGCAGGGCCAGCCCGCCGCGCACAAGCTCCCGAGCCGGGCTGTGCCACAGCTCTGCGAGTATCTCGAGCGCCGCGCTCGTTGTCGCGAAGGCACGCTCCGCCGCCGCGTGGTCGGTGAACGTCGAGTCGCTGTGACTGACGGCCGCGAGGGCGGCCGGCGCCGGTTCTGCGAGCTCAATGGGGGAGGGGAGGCCGATGGCCGGCCACTCGGCGAGGGTGGCGGCCACGGCGTCGTACGCCACGCCATCCTGGTCGGTGAGAGCGAGAGCAGAGAGGTCGACGGACTGCTCTGAGAGCGCCAGCAGTGTCGGTCGGTCGAGCCGCGAGAGGGCGAGCTGCACGCTGTCGCGGGTGAGCAGGCGCTCTGCGAGGTCGAAGAAGCTTGCGATGCCTGCCTGGCTCACCTCGCGCGAGCGAAGGAGGTCGGCAAGGGTGCCGTCGTCGAGCGCGCGCAGCCGACCGGCGAGGGCGAGAGCCGAGCTGGTGCTAGCCGGCATCCCTCGCCGCACGACTGCGCCGGATGGCGCTGACAATCACGAGCGCAATTATGAAGGCAACCCCGAAGATGAGGCCGATGGGGGGCAGCGCGACGACCGTCAGCCAGATGCCCGTGGTGACATCGACGCGGGCCGCTCCAGCGATGAGAAGGGCGACGATGGCGAGAAGAGCTAGTCCGATCGAGGATGCGACCATATAGGCGAGCACGCGTTCGGTACGATAGACGGTCACTGGAGTGTTTTCTGCCACAGGTCAAGAATAGGGGCACATCCCAGTGCCCCTCTTCTGCGGAAGAAGCACCATCCACTAGGGAGTAATAGAGATGCCTACCGGCAAGGTCAAGTTCTACGACGACGAGAAGGGCTTCGGCTTCATCAGTTCTGATGATGGCGTCGAGGTGTTCCTGCACGCGTCAGCGCTGCCAGCGGGCACCACTGGTGTGAAGGCTGGCACCCGCCTCGAGTTCGGCATCGCCGACGGCAAGAAGGGCGCGCAGGCGCTGTCTGTTCGCATCCTCGATGCTCCCCCCAGCCTCGCCAAGCTCAACCGCAAGCCGGCCGACGACATGGCGATCATCGTCGAAGACCTCGTGAAGCTCCTCGACGGCATCGGCTCCAACCTCAAGCGCGGCCGCTACCCAGACAAGAGCCACAGCGGCAAGATCGCCGCCATGCTTCGCAAGGTCGCTGACGAACTCGATGCTTGAGTACAACGAGGAGCTCTACAGCGCCGTCGCGAAGGCCGCGCTGCTCGAGCTGACTCCGGAGAACACCATCGGCGACCTCACCGGTCACGTCGAGGAGGACGGCGCGATCACCGTCACCTTCGCGGCCCGCATGTCTGGCTACCCTGGCTGGCACTGGACGGTCAGCGTCGCCCAGGTCGAGGGCTCGGAGCCGACGGCCCTCGAGGTCGAGCTCATGCCCGGTGCCGGCGCGCTGCTGGCTCCCGACTGGGTGCCGTGGAGCGAGCGCCTCGCCGAGTACCAGGCCGCCCAGGAGCTGCTCGAGGCGGAGAACGCCACCGACGGCGAATCGGATGACGACGATGATTCCGACGACGATGCAGACGACGACTCCGATGACGACGACCTCGACGAGGACGACGCTGATGACGACGACTCCGACGATGACGACGAGGACGACGACGACCCGCTCGGCAGCGACGTGCTGCACGGCGGCGACCTCGACGGTGTCGACATCGACGAGCCGGAAGACGAGTCAGACGACGAGCTCGACGAATCGGACGACGACGAGCCAGACGACGAGTCGGATGACGACTCCGATGACGACGGCGACGACCGCTCCTACTGATTGCGCATCGGCTGCCCTAGGCTCCGGGCATGGACATTCTGGTGGTCTTCGTATTCCTCTTCGTGGTGGCACTCGTTGTCGTGGTGATCTACCTCGTGACGCGAGCCGCCACAGCCGGTGGGTCCAGAAGCACCCATGACTCCGGCGCGGGCTACAACGGTGGATCGCATTTCTCCGACTCCCACAGTTCCCACTCCGGCGGCGACGGGCACGGCTTCGGCGGCGGCTCTGACGGTGGTGGAAGCAGTGGCGATGGTGGCGGTGGCGGTGGTGGAGGCGGCGACTAGCTCACGGAAGCCCGCGCGGGCATCTCGGCGTCGCTGTCGCCCGTGGGTGCGCGCCAACCACGTGCGCTCGGTCGGAGCGCTGCTGGCCTCTGCCGCCTTCGTGGCGGCAGCGCTGGTGGCCTAGAGCGCGTCGACCACGAACTCGATCGACCGGATGAGCTGGCGCACATCCGCCGGATCGATCGCCACGAAGGTGGCGACCCGCAACTGGTTGCGGCCGAGCTTGCGGTAGGGGTCGGTGTCGACGACGCCGTTGGCCCGCAGCACCTTCGCGACCTCCGCGGCATCCACCGTGGCGTCGAAGTCGATCGTCACGACGACCTGCGAGCGGTGATCCGGGTCGGTGACGAAGGGGTTCGCGTAGTCGGAGGCATCCGCCCACTCATAGAGTGCGGCCGACGACTCGAGGGTGCGCGCCGAGGCCCAGGCGAGCCCGCCGTTGCCGTTGATCCAGTCGACCTGGTTCTCGAGCATGAGGAGCGTTGAGATCGCCGGGGTGTTGAGCGTCTGGTTGAGGCGCGAGTTGTCGATCGCGTTCTGCAGGCTGAGGAACTCGGGAATGTAGCGGCCCGACGCGGCGATGCGCGCGACCCGCTCGATGGCGGCAGGCGACATGAGCGCGAACCACAGGCCGCCGTCCGAGGCGAAGTTCTTCTGCGGCGCGAAGTAGTAGACGTCGGTCTCTGCGACATCGAAGTCCGCACCGCCCGCGGCGCTCGTCGCGTCGATGACGGTGAGGGCGTTCGCGTCGACTCGCTTGATCGGGGCCATGACTCCGGTCGAGGTCTCGTTGTGGGTCCAGGCGTAGACGTCGATGCCGTCGACGATCTCGACCTCCGAGCGCGAACCTGCCGGGGCGTTGATGACGAGCGGTGCCTCGAGGTGCGGCGCGGCGGCGGCCGCCGCGAACTTGGAGCCGAACTCGCCGAAGGTCAGGTTCTCTGCGCGGCGCTCGATGAGCGAGTAGGCCGCGGCGTCCCAGAACGCGGTCGAGCCACCGTTGCCGATGACGACCTCGTAGCCATCGGGAAGGCGGAAGAGCTCGCCGAGCCCGGCCCGCACGCGGCCGACCATGTCTTTGATGGGTGCCTGGCGGTGCGAGGTGCCCATGAGCTTTGCACCCTCGGTGACGAGGTAGTCGAGCTGCTCCTGCCGCACCTTGGACGGGCCGCAGCCGAAACGGCCGTCAGCGGGAAGGAGGTCTGCGGGAATAGTGATCGTCGGCACGCGTCAATGCTAGCGTCGGCGCGAGTCGCCACCGCTGGGTAGGCTGAGGGCTGCAATATTCGCGTGCAGCTGGAGGGGCTCTCATGACGGATCTCGTCGACACGACAGAGATGTACCTGCGCACCATCCTCGATCTAGAGGAGGAGCACATCGTTCCGCTGCGCGCCCGCATCTCCGAGCGCCTCGGCCACTCCGGCCCGACCGTCTCGCAGACCATCGCCCGCATGGAGCGCGATGGCCTCGTCAACGTCGAGGGCGACCGCCATCTCGAGCTGACCATCGCCGGCCGCAGCAAGGCGACCCACGTGCTGCGCAAGCACCGTCTTGCCGAGCGCCTGCTCGCCGACGTCATCGGCCTCGACTGGGCCTACGTGCACGACGAGGCCTGCCGGTGGGAGCATGTCATGAGCGAGCAGGTGGAGCGCCGTGTGCTCGAGCTGCTCGGCAACCCGACAGAGTCGCCCTACGGCAACCCGATCCCCGGGCTGGCCGAGCTCGGCGTGCCATCGGCGCCGGCATTCATGGATGGCGTGGTCAACCTGGTCAGTGCCGTCACCGACAGCGCCGATCCCATCACCCGCACCATCCGCCGTCTCGGCGAGCCCGTGCAGTTCGAGCCGGAGCTGCTGCAGCAGCTGCAGAACGCGGGCGTCATGCCCGGTGCCATCGTCACAGCATCCGCGGCCGGGTCCTACGTCTTCGTCGCGGTCTACGGATTCGGCGACGGACTCGAGCTGCCCAACGAGGTCGCGGTTCACATCTTCGTCGGCGTGTAGCCCTTTCGTTACGCCGAGTTCGCCCTTTCTGGGTTAACCTGACACTCGTGGAAACCTCTACACCAGGAGAGCCGATGAGCAGCAGGGGCAGCGTCCAAACCACGGACGCGCGCGCCGACCTGCACATACGGCACAGCGGGTTCCGGGTGCTCATACGCGCCCTCGATGACTAGGCACTGTCTTCTAGACAGTGCCTTTTTGTTTGCCCTCTCGCTTCCGGTGCTGAGAAGTCCGCGGTAGGTCGACTGCCTGCAAGCCGTGCAGGCACATCGAAAGGACTCCGATGCGCACTCTTGTACTCAACGCGGGCTATGAGCCCCTCGCCGTCGTGTCGTTCAAACGGGCCATCGTGCTCGTCATGAACGAGAAGGCGACGATCGTGGCTGCCGACGGGGAGCATCCGGTGTTCGGCTCCTCCGGTGCGTGGGATCGCCCCTCTGTCATCATCCTTCGCCGCTATGTTCGCGTGCCGAGCGGCCGCAGCGTTCCCGTGTCTCGGCGCGGGGTGCTTCGGCGCGACAGCAGCCGCTGCGGCTACTGCGGCGCGACCGCCACGACGATCGACCACATCATGCCGCGTTCCCGAGGCGGCAAGGACAGCTGGGAGAACCTCGTGGCCTGCTGCCTCAAGTGCAACAACCTCAAGGGCGACAGAACACCGGATGAGATGCGCTGGACCCTGCGATCGACGCCCCAGCCGCCGCACGGGGTCGCCTGGCTGGTGCGGGGAATCGAGCGCGAGATGCCGTCATGGGAGGAGTTCCTGCCCGCGGCGTGATCTTTCGACCCGTGAGGTTTCGTTATCAAGTTGTCACAATTGGATAACGCGGCTAACCTCGAAAAGTTCGACAAACCCGATCCCTAGCTTCCCGGAGTTCGTTTCCTTGGTTTCTTCCACCACGCCCCCCGACGGCGATGGACTCGAGAACCTGTTCGGCGACTCGGGATTCTCGTGGAATGTGACGCCCTCTGACGCCGTGCCGACGTCGTTCCCGTCGCGCCGCGAGCTGCGTCAGAGTGCTGCCGCACCTCGCCGTCGCACCCCTCCGGTGCCAGCCGGCACGGCACGCACAGCAAAGTCGCGTGCGAAGGCCTCGGCACCCGTGCCACCCCGCGTCGACTCCGCCTACCCGGAGGGTCGCGTGCTCGTTGTCGTGCGCCCCGCCCCCGTAATCAAGAAGAAGCGCGGGCAGAACGTGCTCACTGCTTTCGTCGTCGTTGCCATCTTCGGCTCCGTTGCCCTGCCTGCCGCCGCGCTCTCGCCCCAGGTGGCTGCTGACACCGAGGTGATCGCCGCAGCGCAGGGCGACGCCGCGCTGCTCGTCTCGAAGGAGGTGACGGTGACCGCCGCCGACCGCGGCCAGTTCTCCGCCACCACGGCCACCGACCTCCGCTCGCAGCGCAGCACCGCCCGCAAGGCTGCCAACTTCGAGGAGTACCTCAAGTCGGGTGCCCGCGAGCTCGGCGACGACTACCCGTGGTTCTCCGAGCTGTCGAACAACCAGGGCGGCGGACTCTCGCCGCTCAACTACTTCTACCGCGAGTGCGTCGACTTCGTCGCATGGCGCCTCAACCGCGACGCTGGCAGCGTCGGCGAGCCGTTCACGTACGTCTGGTCGAACCTGACGCCGAGCGGCGGCAACGCCTCGCAGTGGAAGTACGCGTGGAGAAACCACGGATGGCCAACCTCCACGACTCCGATCGCCGGCTCGGTCGCCTACTTCAGCGGCAACCACGTCGCCTACGTGAAGCAGGTCAACGCCGACGGCACCGTGCTGCTCGAGGAGTACAACTACAACTCCGACCATCTCTACGGCCAGCGCACGATCCCGGCAACAGACGTCGAGCTCTTCCTCTACCCGCCGCCGCGCTAGTCGTTCGGTAGGCTCGTACCGCCAGCCTCTGTAGCTCAATGGAAGAGCAGTTCCGTCCTAAGGAAACGGTTGGGGGTTCGAGTCCCTCCAGGGGCACCCCTAGTCACGGTATCCATCTGGTTCGCAGTTCTCAGCGAATTCGCTGGCTCCGATTCCTTGAGTGTGACAACATACCCCCCGGAGGTATGTGACATGCTTGGGCGCCTGGCGTACTTGCTACTGATCGCGGCGTTCGCGATCGTCGGCATCGCCATGAGCTCCCACAGCGCGACACCCTCCGCACACTCGACTGCGGCGGCGGCGATGACCGCGCACGTGGGTGAGCTCGTGCACGAGCATCCTGCGCCGATCACTGCTCACGGTGACACGAACGTCGGTGACTTCTCTGGGGCTGCCTGTGTGGACTGTGCGGGCGATCACCCCGGTCTGCTGATGGCGTGCGCCTTCCTCGCGCTTCTCCTAGTGGTCGGTGTGGTGATGCCTTCCGTCGCGATGCGGTTCGGGCTTACAGCTCCCGGGGTGTCCATAGGGGAGGGCGTTCCTCGTCGTGTCGCCGCGCCCCGTCCGCCCGACCTTCTGGAGCTCTGCATCGCCCGTCAGTGATTGGTCGCTGGATGGCGGCCCCCCGTTCGCCATCTCGCCGACAGATCGACCACTACTGACGAAAGAGAGAAGAACCATGAAGAAGACATCAGGCATTCGCGCGCTCGCGACGGGTGCATTCGCCCTCATCACTGTGATGGGGCTCTCCGCGTGCGCCATGGCTGCGGAACTGTCCGACGATTCGGGCGCGAACATGGCGGACGTCATGTTCGTGCAGATGATGATCCCCCACCACGAGGGAGCCATCGAGATGAGCGATCTGCTGCTCGCAAAGTCGGGAGTGGATCCCGACGTTGTTGAGCTGGCGAAGCAGATCAAGGCCGCGCAGGGCCCAGAGATCCGCCAGATGGAGGCCTGGCTCGATGACTGGGGCATGCCGCATGCGGACGACGGCATGGGCGGCATGGACCATGGCGGCATGGACGGCATGTCCGACGACGACCTGCGAGCCTTGAAGGATGCGAGCGGCACCGAGGCCAGGGATCTGTTTCTTGAGCAGATGATCGTGCACCACGAAGGCGCGATCGACATGGCCGAGGAGGTGCTCGACGATGGCGAGCACCCGGGGGTGCGCGAACTGGCGGAGAGCATCATCACCAGCCAGACGGCGGAGATCGAGCAGATGCGGTCGATGCTCGAGCTCTGATGAGACGGAGGGGCGCGGCGATCGTAGGTGCGGTCGCTGCCCTCTCTGCTCTGCTCGTGGGTTGCTTCAGCGTTCGCGCGCCGCTCCGGCACGAGAGCAAGCGCAAGTATGGATACGTCTTAGCGATGGTTATCAAGTTAAACATCGGTAAGATGGGCGCATGGCGATGGACGAGAACAGGAAATCGCCCTGGCCGATCCTTCACTACGAGAAGCGGGAGTGGAATCGCGACGACGGCGAGGGCCAGTCACGCCGTGCAGCTCTCCGCGCGCGGGGGCCATACGAGGCTGCCGTCCCACCGCTCATCGCAACCCTGCCACTACCTGCGCTGGACTCCGATACGACGATCGCGGCCGAGGACGCCGTTGTCGAACTGGGCCGATTCGATGGAGAGGTCGGCGCCATCGCTGCGCCATTCTCGGCGATCCTCCTGCGAAGTGAGAGTGCGGCCAGCTCGCAGATAGAGCAGCTGACGGCGACGGCGAAGAGCATTGCCCTCGCGCAACTCGGTCGCAGCGCTGGGCAGAACTCGCGGCTGATCGTCGGCAACGTGCGCGCGATGGAGGCGGCCATCGCGATGGCCGATGACCTCGACACGACCACCATCATCGCGATGCAGGCAGAGATCCCTGGCGACGATCGACCAGAGCACACGGGGCAGTGGCGAGAGCAGCAGGTCTGGATCGGCGGGGGGTTCGGCAACAGTCCTCACGGCGCCACCTTCGTGCCTCCCCACCACGAGCGCGTTGCGGCGCTGATGGATGACCTGGTCGCGTTCGCTCACCGCACCGACCTGCCGGCTCTGCCGCAGATCGCGATCGCGCATGCGCAGTTCGAGACGATCCACCCCTTTCCGGATGGCAATGGTCGAACAGGGCGAGCGCTTGTGCAGTCGATGCTGCGTCGGCTCGGTGTCACTCGCAACGTCACGGTGCCCGTCTCGGCAGGCCTGCTGCGCAACACCCGAGGCTACTTTGACGCGCTCACCGAGTATCGACGCGGAGATGTCGACCCGATCGTGCAGGCGTTTGCTCGAGCTTCGACAGACGCGATCGTGAACGGGCGACAGCTGGTCGCCGATCTGACTCGAATCCGATCGGGATGGGAAGTGAGCACCAGCGCGCGAGCTGGAAGCGCCGGGAGGCGCCTCCTCGACCTCCTTCAGCGACAGCCCGTTGTTGACGCGAACCTCGCGGCACGCGAGCTGGGCGTCGACGCCAGGAACGTTCAGAACGGAATCGACCGACTGGTGGCAGACGGCATCCTTCATCAGAACGGAACGAGCTCACGCAACCGCACATACGAAGCGCGCGAGGTGCTGGATGCGCTCGATGCGTTCGCCACCCGCGCGCACCGTCCTCGCTAGAGCGGCGCCAGCGCCCTCACTCGTGCTGCAGCGACTCGTGCCAACGCGCCCGCCGCACGCGCCCCACCTGGTACCACACCTCGAGCAGCAGGCTCGCGCCCGCCGCGATAGCCACGGCCGCCGACGTGACTCCGACCGGAGGCAGCTCGAGTGCAAGGAAGTCGCGTACGAGGGGCTGCGAGACGACGAGCAGGAGACCGAGGTATGCGCCCGCCAGCACCGCTGCCGTCAGGCGGGTCAGCGGGCGCAGGAGGATGACCAGCACCCAGAGCGCGCTGAGGGTGAGCGTGATCACGGCTGCCGTCTGCACCTGGGCAGCGGGTAGTCCGATTGCCACCGCGACGGTGGCAAGGATCGCCAGCGCGACGATGACCCCGGAGGGCACGCAGAACCGCGCCGTTCTGCGCAGGAACCCCGGTCGGTACCTCCGGGCGTTCGGGAGGAGCACGAGCACGAGAGCGGGAAGGCCGATGGTGAGCCCGTCGGTGACCGACGACTGGCGGGGGAGGAACGGGTACGGCACCAGCAGCACGCCGAACGTGACGGCGAGAACGATCGCGTAGACCGTCTTGGTCAGGAATACCCGGGCGAGGCGCTCCACGTTCGCGATGATCTGCCTTCCCTCGGCCACGACGCGGGGCAGGTGCGCGAACTCGCCGTCGAGCAGCACGAGGTGCGCAACGCCACGCGCGGCCGCCGAGCCAGAGCCCATCGCTATGCCGAGGTCGGCGTGCTTGAGCGCGAGCGTGTCGTTGACGCCGTCGCCGATCATCGCCACCGTGTGACCCGACGCCTGCAGCGCGAGCACCATCGCCTTCTTCTGCTCTGGGGTGACCCGCCCGAAGATGCGCTGGGTGCGCAGCACATCGGCGAGTGCGGCGGGCTCGGTGGGGAGGGTTCTGGCATCCACGCTCTCGAGGTGGCTTGGCAGGCCGGCGGCCCGCGCGACGGCGGCGACGGTGCGGGGCTCGTCGCCAGACATGACGCACAGCTCGACGCCCTCATCTTCGAAGTAGTGCAGGATCTGGGCGGCGTCATCGCGCACGTGCTCCCGCAGCACGATCACCGCCACCGGCGCCAGCTCGCGCGGCAGTCGCGGCTCATGCCGGCCCGCGACCGCTATCGGCTCTGGGGAGTGCGCGAGCACCAGGGTGCGCGCTCCGGCTGCCGCCAGCTCGATCGCGCGAGCGTGCACGGGAGCCGTCTGCGGTGTGCGCTCGAGCGTGACATCCGCACCACCGAGCACCCAGGTGCCGGGGCTCCGACTGGCGAACTGCACGGCGCTCCACTTGTGGCGACTGGAGAACGGCACAGTGGCCACCGGGGCGACGTCATCCGCAGAGTCGCTGAACCGCTCGCCGATGACGCGGGCCGTCGCGTTCGCCGACGGCTCGGCGGCGAGGGCGGCGAGCGCCTGCTGCCAGCCCGGTCGGTTTGCGTCGATCAGCTCGATCTGGTCGAGTGTCATCGAGCCCTCGGTGAGCGTGCCGGTCTTGTCGATGCAGAGCATGTCGACGCGGGCGAGGCCCTCGACAGCGGCGAGCTCCCGCACGAGAACGCGCCGTCTCGCGAGTCGCACCGCGCCGACGGCAAGCGCGACCGAGGTGATGAAGACGAGCCCGGCCGGCACCATCGCGATGATGCTCGCGGTCGCGGTGATGGCCGCCTCCCGCCACGAGCCGGTGGCGAGGGCCTGCGACCAGCCGCCAACGGCCTGCATCTGCCCGTTGACGATGATCGCCGACCCCGGCAGGAGCGCAATGGAGAGCCACCGGATGATGCGGGCGATATCGCGACGCAGCTCGCTGTTCACGAGAGAGAACTGCCTCGCCTCGCTCGTGACGCGCGACGCGTAGGAGTCGGCACCGACGCGCACCGCGCGCGCCAGGCCACTGCCCGCGACCACGAGCGAACCGCTGAGCAGCTCACGGCCGACCGGGGCACTGACGGGGTCTGCCTCCCCGGTGAGCAGCGACTCGTCGACCTCGAGCTCGTCGGCCTCGAGCAGCAGGGCGTCGGCGGCGACCTGCGCGCCTGGCCGCAGCACGAGCACGTCGTCGAGCACCACGTGCTCGATGCCGCACTCCACCTCCATGCCGTTGCGACGCACGAGCGCTTGCGGTGCTGTGAGCACAGCGAGTCGCGAGAGCACGCGCTTCGCATGGAACTCCTGCAGCACGCCGATCAGGGTGTTGGCGATGACGAACAGCCCGAACAGCGCGTCCTGCCACGCCCCGAGCGCGAGCAGCAGGGTGAAGCACCCGCCAACGACCGCGTTGAAGACCGTGAGCACGTTGGCAGAGAGGATGCGGGCGAAGGAGCGCCCGGTGTCATCCGGAATTCGATTGACCAGCCCGCGATCGCGCCGGTCGCTGACTTCGGCGACGCTCAGGCCGTCCACCGCGGAGCCCCGGCCGCCTATGAGGAGAGGAATCCGCCGTCGACGGGCACGGCGGCCCCTTGAACGTAGCTCGCCAGATCGCAGGAGAGGAAGAGCACGACCTTGGCCACGTCATCCGGGTATCCCCATCGTCGGTTGGCGAGGCGCTGGTGAAAGGCGTACCCGGTCTTGGCGAGTTTGACGCTCAGCCGCAGAATGGCGTTCTTCACGAGCGCCTGGGTGCCGGGGGTCGTGATCGCCCCCGGGATGACCGCATTCGTGCGAAACCCCTTCGCCCCGTAGTCGCTCGCGAGCGAGCGGGTGAGGGCGAGCACACCCGCCTTGCTGATCGAGTAGTGCGTCATGTCGTCTTTGAACGGAAGGATCGCCTCGACAGAGGAGGTGTTGACGATCACACCGCCCTGCGAGCCGCGTCGCTCGATGAAGTTCTGGCACATCCAGAATGTCGCGTTGAGGTTGATGTCGAGGGTGCGGCGCAGATAGGCCTCGCTCACCTCGAGAAAGTCGCGCATGGGGTAGATGCCGGCGTTGTTGACGAGCACATCGGGCAGGGTGTGCGCGTCGATGCGGGTCCACAGGGCGTCGATGTTGGCCTTGTGCTCGAGATCGACCACCTGCAGCTCGTGACCACCGCCGGTCAGTGCTCCCAGCGTCTCGTGCAGACCGGCGGCGTCGGAGTCGACCATCACGAGACTCGCACCCGCCTCGTCGAACCGGGTGCAGATCGCCCGCCCGATACCCGATGCGGCGCCAGTGACCATGACCGTCTTGCCGGTGAACAAGAGCTGATCGACCAGCGGTGTGCGAGCCCGAACCGTCATGCCGACGACGCTAGGAGTCATGTCGGCTGCCGCTGTAGAGTCTTTGGTCCTCAGCGGTTCGTGTCTCGGATGCCGGGCGCCCGATCACCTGACCCGTCGCCGCATGCGCAGCGTCGCGAGCGTCGTGAACACGGCCGTCATGGCAAGGAGCACCCCGATCACGAAGACGCCGGGCACCTGCCAGTCGCCGACCGTGGTGGTGAGGCCGAAGAAGTCGCGAAGATAGGCTCTCGCCTCTGGCTGGTCGGCCGTGAGCGCGGCAAGAGTCTGCTCAGAGAGCTGCCGCCGGATGAGCGTGGCCGACTGCCCGAACGGCATCGAGTTGATGAGGGAGCGCACCCCCTCGGGAAAGAGCCCGATGGGCACGTAGGCGCCGGCGAGAAAGCCGAGGCTTGTGCCCACGATCGTGGCGAGGGCGGAGAAGGCTCCTGGCGTGCGGATGAACGACACGATGAGCGCCGACAGCGAGGCGAACCCCACGCAGCTGAGCACGATCTCGCCGCCGATCACGGCGACCTGCGCCGCCGTGAGCATGAGGCCGTCGACGAAGAACAGGTAGACGCCGCTCAGCAACAGGACGATGACGCTCATACTCACCGCGACGACCACACTCGACAGCAGGTAGCCGAGCACGAGCTCGCTGCGCGTGATCGGCGACACGACGAAGTCGCGGAATCGCGAGGTGGCCGCGTCATCCACGAAGCTGCTGAAGGCACCGAGGCCCGTGGTTATCGTGGTGATGCCGATGATGCCAGCGAACATCCACGTGTCGACGAACGCAGAGATGGTGGCAGAGCTCGAATCGGGGAAGCTGCCCTCGAGGCTGGCGGTCTGGAGGCTGCGCAGGAAGAGGGTGTGCAGCATGAACAGCACGAGGGCGCCGAGCAGAGAGAAGAACACGCCGAGTCGGTCGCGAAAGTAGATGCGGAGGTTGCGACCCGTCACCGCGGCGATGACCTTCACGACGCTGCGACCGAGTTCTGCTCTGCGGTGACGGCGAGGAAGACGTCGTCCATAGTTCCATGTCGAAACTCGAAGTCCGTCACGTCGTCGCCGTGCGCGGCGAGGAGGCGGCGGGCGACGGTGGCATCGGGCACGACGATGCGAACGGGGTCGGTGCCGTCGATGGCGCACCCGGTTCGCGTCGCGAGATCGGTCAGCGCACCGGGGTTGCGGGTGGCAACGGTGAGCACGCTGCTGCTGTACTCGGCTCGAAGCTCGGCGGGGCTTCCCTGCGCGACCAACCGCCCGTGATCGATGAGGCAGACGCGATCGGCCTCCTCCGTCTCCTCCATGTAGTGCGTGGTGAGAAAGACCGTGAGCCCGTGTCTCTGCCGCAGCTCGCGTATGGTCGCCCAGACCAGGGCGCGCCCGGCGGGGTCGAGGCCAGCAGTTGGCTCGTCGAGGAAGATCAGCGACGGCGACGACAGCAGTGCCCGTGCGATGTCGACGCGTCGCTTCTGCCCACCAGAGAGTCGGCCGTAGCGACGGCCGAGGACGCCGTCGAGCCCGACGAGAGCGCTCAGCTCGGTGATGCGGGCGGCGACCGCGCGCCGTTCTGCACCGTAGAACGTGCCGCGCACGCGCAGGTTCTCCCCGACAGAGAGGAATGGATCCAGCAGCGACTCCTGAAACACCACTCCGATACCAGCCCGCACCGCATCGGGTTCGGTGCGCACGTCGTGCCCGAGCACGGTGATATCACCGGCGTCGGCATCGAGAAGGGTGGTCAGGCAGGAGATGGTTGTCGACTTGCCTGCGCCGTTGGTGCCGACGAACGCGAAGACACTGCCGCGGTCGACCACGAAGCTCACGTCATCGACGGCGATCGTCGGGCCGAAGCGCTTGGTGAGGCCCCGCACGGTGATGGCGGGCGTTGTCGCGTTCATGCGTCGAGCGTGCGCCGGAGATCGTGGGCCCTACAGAGCCATTGGTCCTGCGGGACCTTTGACCCTAAAAGTGGCCACACCCTCGGCGCAGTCTGGTGTGCGCATCCACTACCGGAAGTGAGGGCTACCTGATGTCGGAAGCACCACCTGTCGTTGCACCGCCTGCTCCGGCCGCGTCTGCAGCGGGCCGACGATCGGGGTGGTTTGCCCTGATCGTGATCGGCAGCATCCTGACGTTCATCTCCGCCACGACGCTCGCTGCCGCGGCCACTATCGCCGGCGCCGTCTTCTCTCGTACTGACGACGGGTACCTCACGACACCGTCGGCGCGACTCTCTGCCCAGACGTTCGCGGTCGTCAGCCCACCGGCGCGACTGGAGGGGGCACGAGGGGCGGACTCGCTGCCCGACATCCGCATCTCGCTGTCAGCGGGCACGCCGGGCGGCGAACCCGTGTTCATCGGCATCGGCCCGACGGCCGACGTCAAGGAGTACCTCGCCGACGTGCATGTCGCAGAGATCACAGGCATGCGCGGCGTGCCGTTCGAGCTGCGAACGCGCGACATTGCCGGAACAGAACAGCCGGAGTCGCCGGATTCCCAGGACTTCTGGGTCGCCTCAGACGCAGGAGGGGGAGTGCGCGAGCTCACCTGGCTCATCGAGCCGGGCACCTGGACGGTGGTCATCATGAATGCCGACGGCACGCAGGGCATCAGCACCAATGTCGCGGCCGGAGTCGAGGCACCGTGGGCGGCGCCGCTCGCCGCAACCTTCGCGGCAGTGGCCGCAGGCATGCTGCTGATCGGCGTCGCGGTCATCCTCGTTGGAGTGTTCGGCTGGGGGCGCGGTCGCGCATCCACTGCACCGATCGTCGGGGCATACCCGGTAGCCGTCACTGGCGTGCTGCGGGGCACGCCGTCGCAGTGGCTGTGGCTGGTCAAGTGGATTCTGGCGATACCCCACTGGATCGTGCTGGCGATCCTATGGGTCGCGTTCGTCGTCGCCACCATTGCGGCTGGCTTCGCGATCCTGTTCACCGGCCGGTATCCGCGCCCGATCTTCGAGTTCACCGTGGGGGTTCTGCGCTGGAACTGGCGCGTGTCGTTCTACTCCTACTCGGCGCTCGGCACCGACCAGTACCCGCCGTTCACCCTCGAGCACACCGACTACCCGGCAGACTTCGACGTGGTCTACCCCGAGCGCCTGTCACATGGGCTCGTGCTTGTGAAGTCGTGGCTGCTCGCGATTCCCCACCTTCTCGTGGTCAGCATCCTGACCGGCGGTGCGATGTGGGGCGTCGGCTCGTGGCCGGGCAACTGGCCAGGCGGCGGCTGGCCCCCGGGGGGCGTGAGCGCCTCCCTGCTGAGCCTTCTTGTTCTCGTGGCCGCGGTCATCCTTCTGTTCACCGGTCGCTACCAGCAGCCGCTGTTCGACCTCATCATGGGCGTCAACCGCTGGGCGCTGCGCGTTGCCAGCTACGTCGCGCTCATGCGAGACGAGTACCCGCCGTTCCGACTCGATCAGGGGGCAGCCGAGCTCCCGACGGCAAACACGGTGTTGTCGAACGATGGCACCGCACACTGAAAGGAGGCGGCAATCGTGCACGCCATAGTCATTTACGAGACCCTCTGGGGCAACACGGAGAAGATCGCACGGGCGATCGCCAAAGGGCTCGAGACCGCTATGACCGTCGACGTCGTTGACACCGACTCGGCACCCACGGCCCTCGATGCCTACGACCTCGTGGTGGTCGGCGGTCCTACCCATGCATTCTCGATGTCTCGACCCTCGACCCGTAAAGGCGCCGTCGAGACAAACGGTGCCCCTGCGGCGCCGCACCGCGGGCTTCGCGAGTGGCTCGCCGATCTCGAACCGCACTCACGATCCATTCGGGCTGTCGCATTCGACACGAGGGTCGACTCCCCGCGGCTGCCGGGCTCTGCCGCGAAGGCTGCACGGCACGAACTGCGCTCGCTCGGCTTCGATGTGACCATCAAGGCGGAGTCGTTTCGCGTGCATGGCTACGAGGGCCCCCTGCTCGCCAACGAGCTGGAGCGAGCAGAGCACTGGGCCAAGCGGCTGATACCCGTCACCATGGCGGGCAGTGGGCGCGAGGCGCACGAGGGGCACCACGATGTCTGATCGTGTGCGGTTTGTCGAGAGAAACGGCCCGTGGGGCTTCTTCTTCTTGCTCGCCTACATCGGGGCGGCGATCTACTTCATCGCGACGTCAGACGGGAGCTTCTGGGCGGTGGTGCTCGGGCTGCTCAAGGCGATCGTCTGGCCGGTGTACGCGACCTACCACGTGCTGGAGGCGCTCGGGGCGTAGTGCCGTGTCCTTGGGCGCAAACGCATCAGCGTCTTCGACAATGAGGGGGTGAGTCATCCACATCCCGGCACCTACCGCCACTACAAGGGCGGCCTCTACGAGGTCGTGGATGTCGCCCGCCACTCAGAGACGGAGGAGTGGTTCGTGGTCTACCGCGCCCTCTATGGCGAGCGCGGGCTGTGGGTGCGACCGCTCGCGATGTTCCTTGAGACGGTCGAGGTGGACGGGGCTCAGGTGCCTCGCTTCGTGCCGGCCTGAGCGCGAGTCGGTGACGTCACCTCGCCCAGGCGCGAAATTCAGGTTCAGCGGCGATCCATCGGCCATATGCCCATGGATGGCGGCCAAGCCTGAATTTCGAGCACCGTAAGCCTGCGGTCTTGAGCTGCATGGTCGCGAGGAAGAGCTGCTCCTTCGACCTGAAGGGTAGATGGTCGTGAACGTCGCGGTTCCGCTCGCGCGGGCCAGCCGCACCCCAGTTACGGGGGGCTGGAAGGGTTTGTCTGTCCGTCATACGCTTGGCCGTATGGTTGTCGCGCGAGAAGGGATGCCCGTCTCGCGAGGAGCACGCGGCGGGCCGACGTTCGCTGCCATCCAGGTGCTCACGTGGGTGATGATCGCCCTCTTCCTCACCTTCCTCATCGCCCTGTTCATCCTCAACGGCAAGCCGCAGCCGGCCATCAATGTCGGTGTCTCCATCGCGAGCCAGTGGGTGCCGGCGACCCTGTTCTGGCTGGTCGTCTACCGAACGGGCTTCGCGCGCTGGGATGTGCTGTTCGCGGCCATCGGCGTCACCTTCTCCGCCTTGGGCGACACCTACTACTCGCTCGCCATGGACGAGAACGGCTCCCTCGAGTTTCCGTCTATCGCCGACATCGGGTACCTGCTCTTCTACCCGTTCATGATCGCCGCGATCATCGCCTTGATCCGCCACCAGCGCGGGGGATTCTCCCGGTCGGTGCTGCTGGACAGCGCGGTCGCTTCCCTCGGCTCCGCGGCCGTGCTGGCAGTGCTGCTCTCACCGGTGATCTCCGAGGCCCTCACCGGCGAGACCTCCTTCTCCTCCGTCGTCGCGGCGCTCTATCCCTTGCTCGACGTGCTCATCGTCGCGGCTATCGTCGGCGTCGCCGCCTCCCCGAGCCTCGAAGTCGGCCGCCGCTGGGGCTACCTCGTCGCCGGTCTGCTCATCCTCACATCGGGCGACGTCGCCTATGCCCTCCTCGAGTACCACGGGCGCTACTCGGCCGGCACCCCGCTCGACGCCGTCTGGACCCTTGGCCTTGTGGTGCTCACGATCTGGGTGCTCGCGCAGCAGCGCACCCACGACAGGTCGACACGCTCGTCGCCCTTCCTCGTGCCTGTGCCTGCGCTCTCGGTCATCGCCGGGCTCGCCGTGCTCGTTCTCGGCACCCAGGTGGAGGTGACCCCGGTCGCGATAGTGCTGGCGGCGCTCGCTGTCGCCCTCGCCGCGGTTCCGATGATGCTGCGCCAGGCGGTGCTGTCTCGCCTGCTCGAAGGGCGCAACACGGTGGTGCATCAGCTCGAGGAGCTCGACCGGGCCAAGAGCGAGATGATGTCGACGGTCAACCACGAGCTCCGCACCCCGCTCACGTCGATCCGCGGGTACGTCGAACTGCTCATGGAGGGTGAGGGCGGCGCCATCACCGAGGAGGGGCAGAAGATGCTGCGCGTGGTCGATCACAACGCCGACCGCCTCGAGAACCTCGTCAACGACATGCTCACCATGTCGCGGCTCGACACCCAGAGCGGGGCCATGTCATCGCGGCCAGTCGACCTCGTGTCGCTGCTCGACACCGTCGAGATCTCGCTGCGGCCGTTCGCGAAGTCGCGCGATGTCGAGATCATGATCGAGTCAGAGGGCGCGCCCGCGATAATCACCGGCGATCGCAAGCAGCTTGAGCGCGCATTCACGAACCTCACCCACAATGCGGTCAAGTTCACCCCGGAGGGCGGATCGGTGGGAATCGAGCTCGAGTCGGAGGATGGCGCTGTCGTCGTGCGGGTGATCGACACGGGCATCGGGATTCCAGAGCGCGACGTGCCGCTGCTGTTCGGCCGCTTCTTCCGTGCCTCGAACGCCCAGTCAGAGGCGGTGCCGGGCACCGGACTCGGCCTCGCCATCGTGCGCGGCATCGTCGTCGCCCACGGTGGGGCGATCTCCGTTGCCTCCACGGAGGGCATCGGCACGACGGTGCGCGTCGAGCTTCCGCTGGCTAGCGTTGGATCATGACCCCGCAGGAGATCGCCAACCTCGTGCACCTTCGCCGCGCTCGCGACTTCATCGACCGCGAGTACGCGCAGCCGCTCGATGTGCCGGCCATGGCGGCACGGGCGTTCATGTCGACGGCCCACTTCTCTCGAAGCTTCGCAGCCGCCTACGGTGAGACCCCGTACAGCTATCTCATGACGCGTCGCATCGAGCGGGCCATGGCGCTGCTGCGGGCCGGTGTGTCGGTGACGGACGCCTGCATGGCGGTTGGGGCGACATCCCTCGGCTCGTTCAGTTCGCGGTTCACCGAGATCGCGGGGGAGACCCCGAGCGCGTACGCGGCACGCGAGCACACCGCCATCGAGCTGATGCCCTCCTACGTTGCGAAGATCACCACCCGACCGCTTCGTCAGGCACAGAGCAGGATTCGAGAAGCGGTCGGCGCGCCCGCTTCCTAGAGTTGTGGCCATGACAACAGCACTCCGTTACGCGCCGATCACCGTCCACGACGTGGACGAGGCCCTCGCCTTCTACCGTGACGCCCTCGACCTCGAGGTGCGCAACGACGTCGCCAACGGCGGGTTTCGCTGGGTGACGCTCGGCTTCCCTGGCGACTCCGTCACCGAGCTCGTGCTCTCGGTTCCCCACGCGGGGCGATCCGAGGCCGATGGCGACGCCATGCAGGCGCTGCTGGCTAAGGGAATGCTGCCCTCGCTCATCTTCGTCGTCGACGACCTCGACGCAACCTTCGAGCGCGCCGTCGCGGCCGGGGGCGAGGTGCTCCAGGAGCCGGTCGACCAGCCGTGGGGCCCGCGCGACTGCGCCTTTCGCGACCCGTCGGGCAACGCCATCCGCATCAACCAGGCGGCCTAGGCGCTACTCCCGCGTTGCCTCGATGTGCATGATCGCCGCCTGGGTGCGCCGCTGAAGTCCGAGCTTGGCGAGCAGGCCGGAGATGTAGTTCTTCACGGTCTTCTCTGCGAGGTCGAGGCGCTCGCCGATCTCGCGGTTGGTGAGGCCCTCGGCGATGAGCGGCAGGATCTCGCGCTCGCGCCCCGTGAGGGTCTCCAGCAGCGGGTCGGCGGTGTGGGTCGTGGTGATGCGGTCGACGACCCGGCGGTTGAGCGACGGATGCAGCAGCTGCTCGCCAGCGGCGACGCGGCGCACAGAGTCGATGAGGCGCGTTCCCTGCACGTCTTTGAGCACATACCCGGATGCCCCGGCGAGCACGGAGGCATAGGTCGCCTCGTCGTCGTCGTAGCCGGTGAGGATGAGGCAGTGTGTCTCCGGCAGCTCCGAGCGCACATCGCGGCACACATCGATGCCACTCCCGTCGGGAAGTCGAACGTCGAGAACGGCGACGTCGGGGCGGGTCGCGCGAATGCGCGCCCGAGCCTGAGCGGCGGTTCCTGCCTCTCCAACGACCTCGATGTCGGGGTGCGCGTTCAGCAGCTCGGTGATGCCGCGGCGCACGAGCTCGTGGTCGTCGACAAGGAAGACGCGGATCATGATGCCTCCTGCAGATCGCTCTCGACCGGAACCGTCCAGCGCAGGCGAGTGCCGGTGCTGTCGGAGTCGAAGTGGAAGGTGCCGCCCCGCAGTGCAGCTCGTCGCTCGAGGTTGGCGAGTCCGCTGCGGCGGCCGCTCGCTGCTGCTCCCTGACCGTCGTCGGTGATCTGGAGCACGACATCCGGTCCCTCGACCGACAGGCCGACGGTCGTGTTCTGCGCGTTGGCGTGCTTGACGACGTTCATCAGCGCCTCGCGGGTGACGGCCACGATGTCGTCGGCGATGTCGTCGGTGAGCAGTAGGTCTACCGGTCCGGAGAAGTGGACGGTCGGCGTGTGGGGCAGGCCGATGGCTGCGTCCTTCACGAGGGTGAGGATCGCCTCGCGGATTCCCGACGACGCCGTGCCGCTCGGCGACGCGAGGGCGAAGATGATGGTGCGGATGTGCGAGATGCTCGCGTCGATTCCCTCGACCGCCTGCATGATCCGCTCTGGCGAGACGCCAGCTGCCGCGATCGCCTGCAGCTCGAGGCCGGTTCCGAACAGCTGCTGGATGACGTGGTCGTGCAGGTCGCGGGCGATGCGTCCGCGATCCTCGATGAGCTCCATTCGCTGCAGGTCGGATCGGGCGGCCGCAAGCTCCATCACGACGCTCGCCTGCTGCGTCAGCTCTGCCGCGAACTCGAGGTCGCCCCGGGCAAAGCGCTCGTCTATGCCGTGTCGAACGGCAGCCAGCACGGCGCTCGACCCGTCTGCGAGATGGAACGGAACGGCAATGGCTGACGATGGCCTGCCGTCGATGCGCTCGTCGAGTTGCGCTGGCCGCCCAGAGCGCAGCGCGGATTCCGCGGCGGTGCCGGCGACGAGGTAGGTGCTGTTCACGGTCTCCTCGTGCAGCCCCCTCGCCATGGTCACTGTCAGGGTGGCTGGGTCCTCCGACGGCACGAGCACGTAGACCGTGTCGGCAGAGGTGAGGTCGAGCACCCGCGTGCACAGGATTCCCATGGTCTGCCCGTCATCGCCGGCGAGAAGCGCACCGGCCATCTCAGCCGAAGCGGCAGCCCACGCCTGGCGCCGGTGCGTCTCAGAGTAGAGCCGCGCGTTCTCGATGGCGATGCCGGCGGTGGCGGCGAGGGCGGTGACGAGCTGCTCGTCCTCCTGGCTGAACTGCCCGCCTTTGCGGTTGCTGAGGTAGAGGTTGCCGTACACCTCGTCGCGAACCCGGATCGGCACACCGAGGAAGCTGTCCATCGGCGGATGCCCGGCGGGAAATCCCACCGACAGCGGGTGGTCGGCGATGGATGGGATGCGAATGGGGTGCGGGTCGTCGATCAGCGCACCGAGCAGGCCGTGCCCCTCGGGAAGGTGGCCGATAGCGGCGATCTCCTCCGGCGTCATTCCGATGGAGATGAACTGCTCGAGACCGCCCTCCGGCGACACGACGCCCAGTGCCCCATAGCGCGCCCCGACCAGCTCGACCGCCGCATCGATGATGCGCTGCAGCACGACGGGCAGATCGAGGTGCTCGATGATCGCGCTGTTGGCGCGAAGCAGCGCCCGCAGCCTCCCTTGCGTGCCGAGCACCTCTCTCGCGCTCGTCATGAGGTCGTCAAGAGCCTTGTCGAGACCCTCGCGCGGCTCGTCGGGGAAGCTGAGTGGCATGCGACCGCCTCGGTGGTGGAACGTGCTGAGGTCCCTATCGTTGCAGACACAGCCCGCCACCGGCACCTAGCGGAGCCAGGACTGGCTGCGCACGATGGCGAGTTCGCGCCACTGGCGGCCGAATCCCCAGGTGTCTCCTGCCGATGTCGCGGCGATCGCGATGAGGGCGAGGGCGTAGACGATGTGGTAGTCGACGAGCGGGTTGTTCGATCCGGTGTTCGGCGTGAACGGCCACTCGGCGAGGTACATCAGCACCATGAGGATGCTGCCGGCGACGGCAGAGACGCGCAGCCCGATACCGAGCATGACCGCAAGACCGATACCGAGCATGCCCGCCATGAACAGCCAGTCGGTGAGGGGGCTCGCGATGCTAGCGAAGAACTCCTTGAGCGGGCCGACGACGGCGTCGCTCTTGAGGAACCCCTGACTGGGAGCGCCTCCGTTGATCCAGGCCCGCTCGACCGGCGTCGCGTAGCCGAGACCGAAGGTCTTGTCGACGAAGGCCCAGAGGAAGATGAAGCCGGTGCCGAAGCGCAGCAGGGCGAGGGCGACGCGACCTGCTCGTCCTTCGTGTGCGAGACCGGAGGCGGTCGACATTGTCGACGCGCCGGCGGTGTGAGTGAGCGTTGCAGTCATGTCAAACCCCTTTGCTGGTGGCCGACGAACTGCGTCGGTCGGTGGATGGTTCCACGACAACTGTGGGCTCTTGGTGCTCCCGAAGTTAGGGTCGAAGGTCCCGTCGCTCGATCGCAGACAGCACCTGAAGGAGAGGCTGCGGCAGGTGCTCTGACAGCAGCGCGGCGGTGAGCGCTCTGCCGTACTTCTCCTTGCGGCCGCCGATGGTTCCGAAGAACCGGTGCAACTGGCGGTCGAGCGTGCGCTCGCGCTGCGCCGGCTGGTTCTGGAACACCCGGAATGCGGCGAGGTCGCCCTCCGCGTCGAGCACATCGAGCACGCGGGCGTGGCCGAGAGCGCGCATCAGCTCGTACTCGAGGTCGGGGTCGCACGCGACGATGGTCGGCACCCCGGCCCGCTCGAAGTGTCCGACCTCGGCGATGTCGCAGAGCCCGACGAGGTGCACCCCGCCCAGCAGGGAGACGAATCGCCGGATGCTCATCGCGCCACCCATGGGAACGACCAGCACGCCGTCGAGGTCGGCCGTCGCGATCCCCGCCGCCGTCTCGACCGCGGCGAGGTCGCTCGCGCCCTCCACGAGCACGACCGTGCGCAGGGCGCCGGGCAGCGTGACAGAGCCCCCGCCCGCAGCCGCGTGCATGATCGCGGTGCGCAGCTCCAGCATCCGTCCATCCAAACACCAGTCGTACGCTCAATCCCATAGCAGTGCTCGCGCAGAGCGCAACCCCCGCCGAAATCCCAGCCGCCCGGGCCATCATGAGCGAATGGAGACCTTCGGCCTTGAAGAGGAGTTCATGCTCATCGACCCCGGGTCGCTCGAGCCGGTGCCGGAGGCGCGCGAGATCCTCGACTCGCTTCGCCGGTCGGCGGGTGCCGACGGCACGAAGGAGTTCCTCGCCTCCCAGGTCGAGCACTCGTCACGCATCTTCTCCACGGTTGCGGATGCGCTCGCAGAACTCACCGCGTTCCGCACGCGGCTCGCGGCGACGGCAGCAGAGCGCGGGCTCGCCGCCGTCAGCGTCGGCGTTCCATTCCAGACGACGCCGTATCCGCTGCTGACACCGGGCGACCGCTACGACGAGGTCGAGCACGAGTTCCGCTCCGTCGTCGCCGACCACCAGGTCAACGGCCTTCACGTGCACGTGCACGTTCCCGACCGCGAGGCTGGCGTTCTGGCGCTCAACCGGGTGCGCACGTGGATCCCGGTGCTCCTGGCGCTCAGCGGCAACTCGCCGTTCTGGCGCGGAGCCGACACGGGGTTCTGCAGCTGGCGCAGCATCATCCTTCGGCGCTGGGTGACGGCGGGTTGCCCACCGCACTTCGAGGACGCCGCTGACTACGACCGGCGCCTGCACCAGCTCGTCGGCGTCGGCGGCACCGTCGACGTCGAGACCGTCGCCTGGAACGCCCGACTGTCAGAGCACTGGCCGACGCTTGAGTTTCGGGTGTTCGACGCCCAGCTCGAGCCGGAGGACTCCGTGCTGCTCGCCGCCCTCGCTCGTGGACTCGTCGCCGTCGCCCTCGACGAGGAGCACTCTGAGCCGGCGCCTCCGCCGGAGCTGCTCGACGCTGCCCTCTGGCACGCGGCTCGCGACGGCATCAGCGGGTCGCTCGTGCACCCCGTGACCGGTCGGCTGGAGCCAGCGAGGACGGTGGTGGACGCGATGGTCGACCGGGCGCGCCAGCGGCTGGAGCTCGGCTCCGACCTCGACTTCGTCACGGAGTCGATCGACCGGGTGTTCCGCGACGGCACGGGTGCGACCCGCCAGCGCGCCGCGCACGCCGTGGGCAGCATCATCCGGCTCGGAGACCTGACCGAGGTGCACTGAGCACCGGCAAAGCTCAGCTGGCGTTCAGCTACTGCTCGGCGGTCTCTGATGCTCGACACGCGAAAAGTCGATAATTTATAGGCGATCGATCAGCTGTGTCAAGGGGTCCACGTGCTCCCGGGCAGCCATCGATACCCTGAACGCATTCACTTCCCCCAACCCCGGAAGGCGACATTTTTGGGAACGCTGTACTACGGAGATGCGCGAGTTGCCATCCCCATCGACGACCGAGCGCTGACGCACCTTCGGTTCGTGATCCTCACCAAGTTCCGTCGAGGGGAGTCCTTCGGATTCTCCTGGGCGAAGTCGGCCAACGAGGGCAGCGGCCGGTCCACCGTGTGGTTGCATCCGTCCATCCCGCTCCAGTTCGAGTTCGAGGGAAGCCGCAGCCCGAGCCTCAATCGTCAGTGGCTAGAGGAGCTCACCCGCCAGGCGGCAACGAGCGGCGGCTTGCTCGTGACAGAGGAGCCGAAGCAGGAGTCGGGCGACGACGACGTCGTCGCGGCCTGAGTGCTCGGCGACCGAGACGCTCGCCCGCGACTGGGGCGTATCCTGTCGTCAGGTTTCAGGTCACGACAGGAGTCACCGGTGGGAACGCTGTACTACGGCAACGCACGAACCCCTATCGAGGTGGAGGATCGTGCGCTCGCGCATCTGAAGTTCGTCATTCTCGCAAAGCTTCGCCGCAACGAGGGCTTCGGCTTCTCGTGGTCGAAAGGCATGGAGCATGGGGGCGGTCGGTCGACCGTCTGGGTCGCCCCATCCATTCCCCTGCAGTTCGACTTCGCCGAGCAGGCCCGCCCCGCCCTCAACCGCGCATGGCTCGAAGCGCTGACCCAGCAGGCGGCCACGAGCGGGGGGCTCTCGCTCATCCCAGAGCCGACCGAGGCAGATCCAGAGCAGCCCTAGCCCGCCGGTTCGCCTGGGAGTAGTCTCGCGACATGGGCGGCCAACGGCGGGCGTTTGCGATCGTTGCGATGTCGTTCGCCCTCGCCCTCTCCGGCTGCAGCAGCACGGCCGGCTCGGCCCCAGAGGCGCTGTGCAACCTCTCGGCCACTGGCACGCTCGAGCGGCTCGTCGACGGCGGCTATCTCTATACCTTCGCCAATGGCACGACGGCGCGCATCGCCTTCGCCAACGGCGCGTGCGTGCTCGACTCCAACCCGTTCCCCATTCAGCGGGAGGAGCGCACGGAGTGGGAGCTCGGCTTCACCTACGACTACTACCTCAGCAAGCTCGGGCCGTGCCTTAACGGATTCGGCTTCCCCCTTGTCGCCCCTCCGAGCCGCGAGGACTTCATCGCCTCGGGAGGCGACTGGTCGCCGTACGACGCTGTCTTCACCGCCATGGTGAGCGGGTCGACCATTGCGCAGCTCAACAGCGTGTGCCCTCGGCATCCGCCGGCACTGCCGTAGCTGGCTCTGAGACCTAGCGGCCCATCGCGTCGTAGCGCGCGAGTGCATCGGCATCGCGGGCGTTGGTGACAGCTCGTCGAGCGGCGTCGAGCGCCTCCACCGGGTCGGCCTCCACCTCGGCGTGGGCGAGTTCCCGCTCTGCCTCGGAGAGTCGTGCCCGTGCCTCAGCGCTGACCCGCGACCCGCCGGCGCCGATGAATCCCTTGGCTGCGGCCAGCTGGCCACGAGCGGAGACGAGAGTGCCGGCGAGGGCGAGGCGTGCGTGCTCGAGGCGCTGCGACTGGTTGCGTGCGGTCGCGAGGGCGGTGTCGAGTCGGGCGTTGGCTGCGTTCAGAGCATCGAGGGATTCGAAGGGATCGCTGGGCCGCCCCGCCGACGCGATCTCACCGAGAACCCGTTCGACGCCCGCGATCGCGTCGACGATCGCCGCGCCCGTGTCGGCGTCGGGAGCCGCGTCGCGCTGCGCCCGCGCCTCGGCGAGGTCGTCTTTCGTGGCGGCGACCATGCTCGCAACGGCGGCGGCCGCGTTGTCGAGCTCTGCCTCGAGCGTGCCGATGCCGTCGAGCAGTGCGGTTGCGCGACCAACGGCGGTGGTTGCTGCGGCGAGCTCCGGGGTGACGGCGTTCACTCCGGCTGGCGAGAGCTGCGAGGTCGCGGTTGCAACGGTCGCCGTCGCGGTGGCGAGCGCTCGCTCAGCCTCGGCCACCGCATCCTCATGCTCCTCTGCCACTCGCGGGCGGTAATCGGCGGCAAGGCGCGCGAGCGTCGTGCGTGCTGGCGCGATCCGCGCCGTCGTGGCGGCGATCGAGGCCGACAGCGAGTCGAGCGCCTTCGGTGCCGCCAGCTCTGCCGACCGGCGTGCCGTGAACGAGCCCTGCTGCTCGTCGAGACGCTGCTGGGCCTTCTCGGTGAAGGCGATCATCTGCAGCGTCAGCTCGCGCTTCCGGGTGTCGGACTCGGGGAAGGCGTCGTCGAGCTCCTTGCGCAGCCGGAATGCGCTTGTTGCGAGTGCGGCAGCAGAGTCGACGGCTGCGGCGAACTCCGCCGTCTTCTCCTCCCCGAACTGCGCAATCGCGAAGCCGAGCTCGTCGCGCGCCGCAGCGACGGAGTCGTCGAGGCGCACGAGCGCGATGTCTGCGCGTGCCCGAAGGCCGGGCAGCCCGCTCGCGCTGCTCGACCGCGCTCCCTGGCGATTGCGGAACAGGAGGGCGAGGCCGACAATGAAGGCGGCGACGACGATGACGCCGACAACGATCGAGATAATGACGAGTGTGGTGGCCATCGCCAGTTATTGTACGGCGGCACGAGTGGGGATTAGCGGCGTATCCTCCCGGGTTTTCTCTGCTTGTGCCCTTAAGGTGGCCTCGTGTGGCGTGCCAACCAAACGAACGAGTTCGACCCGGACCACGGGCCGGATCACTCTGATGAGCCCGCGCACCTCGAGACCCAGGCACAGGTCACGACGCCGCAGGCGCTCAGCATGACCGGCTCGATCGGCATCGAGCCATCGAACATCGCGGAGCCGACCTGGCTGCGCTGGCACAGTGAGCTGCAGGCGGTGGGAGGGGCGTCATCCCTCCTCCACTTCGCCGACTCGCCGCGCACGCGCATCGAGCTCGGCGCGACGCACCCCGGCGGTCTCGCCCAGTTCATCACGGGCAAGACGACCCTCCTCTCCAACCTCATCCGTGACGACCTCGCGCTGCGCAGCGCCAAGGTCGCGGCCGGCCTCATCGCTGCGAAGGGGCTGGAGCTCGCGTCAACTCGAGGCATCGACGCCGTGCACCTCGGCATCGGCATCGCAGAGTGGAGCAACGCCGACGAGCACTACCGGGCTCCTGTGCTGCTGCGCCCGCTCGCCATCCGCCGTGCGGGCCGCGACTTCGAGGTGAAGCTGCGCGGTCGCGCCATCCTCAACCCTCGCCTGGCCGAGGCACTCAAGGCGCAGTTCGGCCTAGAGCTCGACGCGCGCGCCTTCGTCGCCCTCGCCGACGCCGACGGAACCTTCAAGCCGAACCCCGTCATCGACCGCCTCCGCGGTCTCACCTCCCACCTCGAGTCGTTCAGCGTGAGCCCGCGCCTCGTCGTGTCGAGCTTCGCGGATGTCGCGAGCGCCATGGCGAAGGACGCGCGCGACCTGGAGCACCCGGTGCTCGATGCGCTGGCGGGAAACCCCACCGCACGCTGGACGGTGGAGGAGAGCTTCACCGAGGTCGCAGCGATGAGCGCCGACGTGCGCCCGCCGCAGACCGACACCCTGCTGCTCGATGCCGACAGCGAGCAGGAGAACGTGATCGCCCAGGTTGCCGCCGGCAACTCGCTCGTCGTTCGCACCCTGCCAGGCACAGGCAGCACCCAGACCATCGTCAACGCCATCGGGGCGCTCGTCGGGCAGAACAAGCGCGTTCTGGTGGTCGGTGCGCGCAGGGCGTCGCTGCTCGGCATCGCGCAGCGCCTCGGCGATATCGGGCTCGGGGGTCTTGCGGTCTCGCCGTCGTCGTTGCGCAAGGACATCATCCGGTCCATCGGTCGCAGCGAGAAGGCCAAGCACCCGCACGTCGGCGAGGTGGATGACGCCCTCGTGCGACTGCGCACCGTCATCATGGACTACCGCGGGGCGCTCTCGAAGCCAGACCCGGTGATCGGCGTCTCGGTGCTCGACTGTGTCACTGAGCTCGCGCGTCTCGCGCTGCTGCCGACGCCGCCCGCGACGACGGCTCGTCTCAGTCGAAAGTCGGTCGAGGCGCTCGCCCACGGCCGCCAGCACGCGATCGACGTGATGGCCACCGCGGCCAAGCTCGGGGAGTTTCGCTACGGCCCGAACGACTCGCCGTGGTACGGCGCCCAGTTCCTCTCCGGCGACGATGCCGCAGCCGCCCACCGGCTGTCGCAGCAGCTGTGGAACCACGATGTGCCGTACCTCATCGACAAGGCGACCGAGCTGGTTGCCTCGACGCACATGCGGCCGTTCACCACGATTCACGAGCTCGGCGTCTACCTCGGCCTGCTCGTCGATCTTCGCGAGTCGCTCGACAAGTTCCAGCCGGTCGTCTTCGACCGCTCCATCACCGAGCTCATCACCGCAACGTCAAAGCGCCGTGACACCCCCGACATGTCGCCGGCCAACCGCCGTCGCCTCGTCAAGCTCGCCAAGGAGTACCTGCGCCCCGGCGTGCACGTCGGCGACATGAACGCCGCCCTCATGCGCATCCGCGACCAGCGCGTGCTCTGGCAGCGCTTCGCCGCCGAGGGTGCGCCACCGCACGTACCCGTCGGCATCGCCGAGGTTCTCAGCGCCTACCGCGAGGTGGAGAAGAACCTCGCGACCCTCGATGAGCCGCTCGGGTCGTTCACCCCTGACACCTCGCTCGCGCACATGCCGCTGCACCAGCTCACCGCGACCCTGCAGGGCCTTGCCGCCGAGTCGGAGGTGCTCACCAACCTGCAGGAGCGCACGGCGCTCATGAACGAGCTGCGCGACCTCGAGGTCGAACCGCTCACGATCGACCTTTCCAACCGCCACGTGCCGGAGTCGCAGGTTGCCGCAGAGCTCGAGCTCGCGTGGTGGCGCTCCGCCCTCGAGTCGCTGCTCGAGAGCGACCGCGCCCTGCTCGGAGCCAACACGAGCGTGCTCGACCGTCTCGAGGCCGACTTCCGTCTCGTCGACGAGGCCCATGCCGCAGGCAGCGCCGCGCTGCTCTCGTGGCAGCTGGCCGAGAACTGGAAGATCGGCCTCATGGACTGGCCAGAGGAGGCCGACCTTCTCAAGCGCCTGCTGCGCAGCGACAGCTTCACGGCCTTCGACCTGCAGACCTCTGCCCCGCACCTTTCCCGGGCGGTCGCGCCGGTGTGGCTCGCCTCTCCGTACGAGGTGCACGCGGTTGCCGACACGCTGCCGTTCGACACGGTCATCCTCGTGGATGCCGGTGCCACCACGATCGCAGAGAACGCCGGCGCGATCCGCCGCGGCCGCCAGCTCGTCGCCTTCGGCGACCCGGTGACGCAGACGCCCGCGCCGTTCTCCATCGCCATTGCCGAGGATGCCGAAACCGGCTCGCCCGCGCCGAGCGACGTCGACGAGTCCCGCCTCGATGCCCTCCACGAGGACTCGGCGCTCGCGCGCCTCTCCTCGCTGCTGCCGACCCTCACCCTCACCCGCTCCTACCGCCCCGGCGGCGAGGAGCTCGCAGAGCTCGTCAACCGCCGCTTCTACGGCGGACGCATCTCCGCCCTCCCGTGGGCTGGCAGCTTCCTCGGCCACGGCAGCCTTGAGCTCGAGTACGTCGAAGACGGCACCGGCATGCCCGACAGCTACACGGGAGCCGTCGAGAGCGTCGATGCAGAGGTCAACCGAGTGGTCGAGCTCGTGCTCGACCATGCCTCGACGAAGCCGCGCGAGTCGCTTATGGTCATCACCGCGTCCCCGCTGCACGCTGTGCGGGTGCACCAGGCGGTGCTCGCGGCGGTGGGCACGCACCCAGAGCTCAGCGACTTCCTCATCGGCGACCGGGCTGAGCCGTTCACTGTCGTCACGATCGACCAGGCGGTCGCAGAGAGCCGCGACCGCGTCATCCTCTCGATCGGCTTCGGGCGAACGCCCCACGGTCGCGTGCTCACCAACTTCGGAATCCTCGGGGAGCCGGGTGGGGAGCGCCTTCTCGCCGTCGCCATGACGCGCGCCCGCCGCTCGATGGCGATCGTCTCGTGCTTCCAGCCAACCGACATCGACGAGTCGCGCATGAGCCACGGCGCCGTCGCGCTTGCCGAGATCCTCGCAGAGGTGGATGCCCGCCTCGCGGACTCCCCGATCCCCGACGACCGCGACCCCATGCTCGTCGACCTCGCCCGGCGGCTCGCCGCGAAGGGCATCAACGTCGAGCTCGGTCACCGTGGCAAGCTCGGCCTCGTCGCCTCGCACGGCGGTCGCTGCGCGGCGATCGAGACCGACGCGGTGCTATTGCGGTCGAGCCTGCGCGAGTCGCTGCGCCTCCGCCCAGAGCTGCTGCGCCGACTCGGCTGGCACTACCTCCGGGTGCACGCCTTCGAGCTCTTCAGCGACCCGGATGCCGTCACGCGCCGCATCGTCACCCTCCTCGGCGCCGACGCAGAGCCGGTCACCGAGCCCATTCAGATCATCGCGAGCCCGGCGAGCGCATGACCGGAGAGCACGTCGGCACCCCGCTGCCGGAGGAGCAGGACATCGCCCTCGGCAACACCCCGCCGACGGGACGCCACCGCGGCCGCCGTGTGACGACAGAGGCGCCAGCAGGCAGCGACCCGAACCCCGCGCCAGAGCCGCAGCGCGGCTCAGGCACAGAGAACGACGATCGACTCAAGGCCGACAAGCCGCCGCACTGGGGCTAGCGCTGGTCGACTCCGCGCGCAGCCAGCAGGTCGCGGAT
>NZ_JBXMIS010000046.1:0-7618 GCF_057073975.1 Conyzicola sp.
GGCGACCATCGGGTCGCAGAACGCGACCGCGGCCACCACGGCGGAGCGCACCGGCGTCGTCATCTCGGAGTTCGCGCCATCGGGCCCAGCCGCCGGCGACGACGAGTTCGTCGAGCTGTGGAATCTCGGCTCCACCTCGGTCGACATCGGCGGCTGGCAGCTTTACCGCTGCACCGCGACCGGCCGCATGCGCGGCGACACCCTGCAGACGACCATTCCCGGCGGCACGCGGCTCGGGGCTGGCGACTACTACCTCATCGCGTCGAACGCCTATACGGGAGACGCGGATGCCCGCTACGGCACCGGATTCGCCGACATCACCGCGGGCGCCTACCTTCGCACCGCCGGCGGAGCCCGGGCCGACGGCGTCGCCGTCTCCTCCTACGCTGACAGCGCCTGCCAGCAGGGCGACGAGAAGCTGCCGGCCGTGCTCGACCACGTTGACGCCCAGTCGTACCAGTGGACGGCCAAGGGCTTCGTCATCGCGGAGCGCACGCCTGGCGCAGCAGCGGGGCCCGCCGCGCTGCACGACGAGTTCCGCTACGGACACGTGGCCATCAGCGAGTTCGCGACCGACCCATCGACGAGCGACCTCCCCGCGGGCTCGCCGCAGCACAACTACGTGGAGCTCGGCAACTACGGGAGCGAGGCGGTCGACCTGTCTGGCTGGACCATCCGTCGATGCGAGCAGACCGGCATCCGGTCGCGAGAGCTGCAGCTCACCATCGCCGCGGGAACGACGCTCGAGCCGGGAGACACCTGGATCGCGGCGAAAGAGGGCACCGGCCTCGCCGCCGATGCGACCTACGGCAGCGCATTCAACTTCCTCGGCTCTGGGGTCTGGGTCGAGAACGCCACGGGCCGCCGCGTCGACAGCATCGGCGTCTACGCGATGAACGAGATGGACGAGAGCAACATCACCTGGAGCCCGTGCTCGAAGGGGATGCCGCTCACCACCTACCAGCCCGACCGCTGGCTCGGCGAGACCTTCCAGCGCACCCGCTTCACGGGAGTCGACGCCGACGACTTCATCGTGGCGCCCGCGACCCCCGGCGTGATCGACGAGGTGCCGTGGCTCGACCCCGCGGCCAGGGTGGAGGCCGACCCCGTCGTCATCGCTGCCCCGGCGCCCGCGGCCATGACCTCGCTGCCCGCAACGGCGGAGACGGCGACCGTGCTAGAGGCCTGGGGCGGCTCGAGCCCTGCGCCGCTGACAACGAAGGAGATCGACGGCGAGACCGCCCTCGACCCCTTGCTCGTGCCGGATGTCGTCGATGACTCCTTCAATTTTCCGTACCTGCGGCTCGTGCTCGACGGGAGTGCGCTCCGCGAGGGCTCCCGGGTCTACTGGAGCGGCAGCGCTGCCGGTCGGTCGGAGCTGCAGCTGTCGGTGTGGGCAGGCGAGGCGTGGCGGCTGCTGGATGCGGCATCCGGTTCCGACGTCCGCCTCGGCGGCGCCATCACCGGCGACGAGATCATCGACGGCCGCGTCGAGCTGCTCGTGCAGTCCGGGCCGAGAACCGAGCCGACGATCGCGGTGAAGCGCGACGCCCAGCTGCAGGCCCCCGCCGACTACGACCTCGCCATCTCGCACATCACCGACACGCAGTACCTCACCGAGAGCTACCCCGAGGTCTACGCGCAGCTGGTCAGCTGGATCGCCGACAACGCGGATGCGAGGAAGATCGCCTTCGCCACCCACACCGGCGACCTCGTGCAGAACTGGGTCGATCCCGATCAGTCGACCGACCGGGCGGTCATCGAGTTCGAACGCGCGTCGGCGATCCAGGGCATCCTCGATGAGGCCGGAATCCCCACCAGCGTGCTTCCCGGTAACCATGACAACAAGCGCGGCGTCGACAACTCCCTGTTCAACGAGTACTTCGGGCCGGAACGCTACCCGAGCGCCCACTCGATCACCGAGGGCGACAACTCGTCGAACTACACGGTGTTCGAACACGACGGTGCGCGGTTCCTCATGCTCTCCCTTGCGTACGCCTACGGCGACCGCGAGATCGACTGGGCCGCGGAGGTCGTGCGAAGCCACCCAGACCACAACGTCATCCTGTCCACTCACGAGCACGTCACCCCGAAGACGCTCTATGAAGACGCCCATGTCTCCGTCAACTCCCGCTGGATCTCGCGTGGACAGGATCTGTGGGATGAGGTGATCGCACCGAATCGCAACGTCGTCATCGTGCTCTCTGGTCACTTCCACGGCCTCGGGCAGATTCGCACAGAGAACGCCGGCGGCATCGAGGGGCACACCGTCGTCGAGCTGCTCGCCGACTACCAGGAGTTCCGCACCCACACCGGTGAGCGCGCGACCGGCTTCCAGCGGCTGCTGCAGCTCGACCTCGCGAGCGGCTCTGTCGCGGTCGACACCTTCTCTGTTCGCCTCGACGCACCGTCGAGCTTCGAGTACGACTACAAGCAGTTCGTGCCAGACACCGGGCTGTCGAACTCGGCATCGAACGCACGGCCGTGGCGCATCGTCGAGTCGGGGCTGCAGGGGCGGTACACGGCCGACGACGACGAGTTCGTGGCGACCGTCGCGTTCCAGTACCCGAAGCGGGTCGCAACGCAATCGCTGGATGTCGCACCGCCCGTCGCTCCGCCGTCGCCGTCCGCACGCGGTCGCGGTCGCGACTATGCCGGAGTCTTCCACGCGCTCAGTTGACGCCACCCACCCCGCTGCTATGGTTTCGCCATGACCGCTGACCCCGACGACGAGGCCCTGCGCTGGGAGGGCGACGCCGACCAGACCTACGTGCCGACCGCCACGCCTACGACGGCCCCGCCGGTCGTGCCGCCTGCGGCTGAGGCGGTTGCGGCAGCCAAGCCAGCCACGGGGTCATTCCTGCTCATCACCTACGGCATCCTCGCCGGCGCGTACCTCATCTACACGATCGGCTGGATCGTGCCGATCGTCACGCACACTCGGGCAGAGAACCCCGACCTCCTCGGCGAGTTCATGGTGCGCCTCGCCCAGGTGCTGGCGATCGCAGCCCCGGCCATCTGGTACGGCGCCTCGCTCCTTCTGACTCGCGGCCGCCGTCCGATCATCCGACTCCTGGCGCTGCTCGGCGGGCTCGTCGTGCTGCTGCCGTGGCCATACCTGCTGCTGGGGGTCTGACATGACCGAGACCGCCACTCCCGCCCGTCACGTCAGCGCCGTCACGCTCGCGATCTCCGCCGCCTTCGGCCTCTTCTTCGCCTTCGCCGTGTGGGCCGCGGTCGGCAACACCATCCGCTTCACGCGCGCCTGGGCTGAGATCGAGCAGGCCGCTCCTGGCTGGCTGTTCGCGCTCGGCATCCTGATTCCTGTCGGCCTCTACGTGCTCGCCTTCGTGCTCGGCCGCTACCGCGGGCCGCTCGAGCTCGCGGTGCTGCTGCTCACGGCGCTCGCGGTCTCCTCCGCGCTGAGCCTCGGGCTCATGGCACTCGTGCAGCTGTTGTTCACCGACCTCGTGCTGAGCCTGCGCTAGCCTCGCGCCCTGCCTGCGCTAGCCTCGCGCCCTGCCTGCGGCGTTCATGTAACGCAGATCGACCTTCGCGCGCTCTGGAAGGTCGGTTTGCGTTACATGAGTTGCCGGGATCCGGCCGAGAGCGCCGACCGCACCCGCTCGACGGTGTGGGCGCGCCCCTGCAGCAGTCCGCGAGCCCGAACTCTCACAACCCTCCACTCCGCGGCGATCGCCCTGTCAATGCGGGTCATGTCCTTCTCGTACTGTCGAGTCGACGTGCGGTGCTGGTCGCCGTCGTACTCGACAATGACGCGGGCCTGGTCATAGACCATGTCGAATCGCCCGATCCAGCGGCCGCGCTCATCGACGATATCGACGCCGAGAGCGGGCTCTGGCAGGCCCGACCGCACGAGCAGCAGTCGCAGAACTGTCTCCTGTCGCGACTCAGAGCCCTGCCTGACCAGAGCCAGCGCGCGACGGGCAGCACGGTTTCCCGGCGACCGCACCGCACAGGCGGCCTCGAGCTCAGCGAGCGTCGCCCACGGCCTGACGTCTCGCGGGTCGAGCTCATGCGGTTCCAGGATCAGGGCGTCGCCAACCGCGACCAGATCGTCCTCGTCGAGAAGGGTGGCGAGCTCGACGAACATGGCACCGGGGTTCGAAACCGCCAGGCCGTGGCGCAGAGTCGACTCGTCGCGCAACGACGTGTGCCCGACTATGCCGTTGCCTCGGGCAGGACCACGGCGCGCCTCGTGCGACTGGGCCACCGTCACATGAATCGGATAGTGCGATCGCGGCAGCGGAACGGGCCACAGCAGCCCGGCAGACAGGTGGCTGAACCGCTCGCCGGCACGCAGGAGCGGGGCATAGTCGACGATGCCGCGGCTCTCCGCGGTGCGCACACCGTGGTGCGGTCGGGCCAGATCGGGACCGCGGAGGCGGCCCTCGCCGAGACCTGACTGCCCGACGAGGAAGGATCTCGCGGCAGCGTTCGGCGGCAGCGGGACGCGAGGCATGGAGCGAGGATGCCGGAGGTCGCGGTCTGGCGAGCGCGGCATCCACACCGCAGTCGCCCGCTAGGCAACCGCCACGAACACCAGCAGCCCGATGAGCGCCAGCTGCGCCACGAGCCGCGGCCAGAACGGGATGGCAGCGCGGCCGAAGCGCTCCGGGTGCTGCGAGGCGTAGGCGTTCGCCGGGAACACCGCCACGAGGAAGACGATGAGCGCGACGGCCGCCGCGACGTGGGTCAGCGGCACGAGCAGCCCGATCCCTCCCGCGATCTCGCAGACGCCGGTGAAGCGCACGAGGCTCTTACCAGAGCGCAGCCCGGTTCCCTTCAGGCGGGGAGGGATGATGGCGGCCATCCCACGGGCAACCGACGGCACGAAGTGGGCGACCCCCATTCCCGTGAAGAGGATCGCGAGCACGATGGTCACTGCGGCACTGGCGACGTCCATTCGGCAATTGTGCCGTGTCATCCTCTGGGCTGAGACGACGACGACCCGCGGCCGATGTCCCGGCGCCACGGCTGCGAACACAATCGACCCATGAGACTTCTCCCCGTCGTGATCCCTGCCGCTGCCCTCCTCGCCCTCTCGCTGACCGGATGCTCCGCCGTCACCGACCTGCTCCACCAGGAGCAGACGCGGGACTTCGACGACCACGAGGCCTTCGCTGCCGAGTGGGATCGGGCGATCACTGCAGAGTGGGTGCCCGGCGACGCGGTGGCGATCCACGTGCGCGAGTCGCTCAACGGAGAGACGGCGATCCTCGGCTTCACGAGCAACTCGCCGCTCGACCCCATGAAGTGCGCAGAGACAGAGCGCCTCTCTGGCCCCTCCTTCGGCGACGACTGGGCACCGGAGAACGTCTATGTCGAGCGCATCTTCGCGTGCGGCGACTGGGCGGTCATGGCAACCGACGACGGATGGTTCGGGTGGACGCCGAGCGCGCCAGGCGAGCAGGAGGTCGCACCCTCGCCGTAACGCGCACAGGGGGTGCACTAAACTCGCAGGGTTGCGCGAACAGCGCACCCCTCCTCCCGCACCTGAAGGACTCGATTTCGTGGCCAAGCCGATCGTGCTCATTGCCGAAGAACTATCCCCAGCGACGGTCGAGGCTCTCGGGCCCGATTTCGACGTGCGCACCGTCGACGGCACCGACCGCGCCGCCCTGCTCGAGGCGCTCGCCGACGCGAGTGCGGTGCTCATCCGTTCCGCGACGAAGATGGACGAGGAGGCGATCGCCGCCGGCCGCCAGCTCAAGGTCATCGCGCGCGCTGGTGTCGGCCTCGACAACGTCGACATCAAGGCGGCAACGACCGCCGGCGTCATGGTCGTCAACGCGCCGACCTCGAACATCATCTCGGCCGCAGAGCTCACCGTCGGCCACATCCTGTCGCTCGCCCGCCACATCCCGGCGGCGCACGGTGCCCTTGCCCAGGGGCAGTGGAAGCGCTCGAAGTACACGGGCGTCGAGCTCTACGAGAAGACCATCGGCATCATCGGCCTCGGCCGCATCGGCGCGCTCATCGCGGCGCGCATGCTCGCCTTCGGCACCCGGGTCGTCGCGTACGACCCCTATGTCACCGCCGCCCGCGCCCAGCAGCTCGGCGTCACGCTTCTCACCCTTGAGGAGCTGCTCGCGCAGTCCGACTTCATCACCATCCACATGCCGAAGACGCCGGAGACCACCGGCATGATCTCGACGGAGCAGTTCGCGCTCATGAAGCCAACCGGCTTCATCGTCAACGTCGCGCGCGGCGGGCTCATCGACGAGGACGCCCTCTACGCCGCCCTCAAGTCGCATCGCATCGCGGGCGCGGGCCTCGACGTCTTCGTCAGCGAGCCACCCACCGACTCCCCGCTCCTCGCCCTCGAGAACGTCATCGTCACCCCGCACCTCGGCGCGTCGACCGACGAGGCACAGGAGAAGGCGGGCGTGAGCGTCGCCAAGTCGGTGCGCCTCGCGCTCGACGGCGAACTGGTACCGGATGCCGTCAACGTCGCCGGGGGAGTCATCGACCCGACGGTGCGCCCCGGTATCCCGCTCATGGAGAAGCTCGGTCAGGTCTTCGCCGGCCTCGCCGACAGCCCTGTCACGAGCGTCGATGTCGAGGTGCGTGGCGAGATCGCCGACCTCGATGTCAGCGTGCTCAAGCTCGCGGCTCTCAAGGGCATGTTCACGAACATCGTCTCCGAGTCGGTCAGCTACGTTAACGCCCCGCTGCTCGCCGACCAGCGCGGCATCGATGTTCGCCTCGTCACCGAGAAGGAGAGCGAGGAGTACCGCAACCTCCTCTCGATCCGCGGCACGACGAGCGACGGCGCCAACATCTCTGTCTCTGGAACCCTCACGGGCACCAAGCAGATCGAGAAGATCGTCGAGATCAACGGCTACGACGTCGAGGTTCCCGTCGCGAAGCACCTCATCGTCATGATCTACGCCGACCGCCCCGGCATCGTCGCGATCTACGGCAAGGAGTTCGGCGACGCATCCATCAACATCGCCGGCATGCAGATCGCCCGCCAGAACGCCGGCGGCCAGGCACTCAGCGTGCTGACGATCGACTCGCCGGCACCAGAGGGCCTGCTCGAGAAGGTGCGCGTCGCGATTGACGCCGACCTGCTGCGCGAGATCGACGTCACCGACTAGGCACGCTAGACGATTGGGCCCGCTAGAAGAGTCGGCCTGTCGATTCCGCCTTTCCCCGTTCGTCGCCCTGCTGTAAGCAGGACGCAACGTCAGGAGGGGCCATGGCCCACGAGTACCTCATCTTCATCATGGAGCGCACGAGCGACTTCGACGGCTTCACGACCGAGCAGGAGGCGGCGCTCGACGAGCGCCACCGCACCTCCGTGAAGTACGTCGAGGATGCCGGAGGCGCGATCATCGACGGCGCGCCGCTCGAGAACCCCGAGCCCCTCGATCGCTTCACCCCGCAGCCCGACGGCACCGTGCTGCGCACCGACGGACCGTTCGCCGAGTCGAAGGAGGTCGTGCTCGGCTACTACCGGCTGCGCGCGGAGAGCGACGAGCAGGCTCGGGAGTTCGCCGCCAGGTGCCCGACCGCGCGGTACGTCGAGCTGCGGAAGGTGTACGCGCCAGGCGCGTCGATCACCGACCGTTAACGACGAAGTGGGGGGGAG
>NZ_JBXMIS010000047.1:0-4040 GCF_057073975.1 Conyzicola sp.
GGGAACGGGAGGACCCGGTCCCGGCGAGAAGGGTCGTGCTGGTTAGTACTTGCGGTCCGGGAGGGCGGCGATGGCAGCCTCCTGGTCGAACTCGCCGTCCTCGACGAAGGTCGCGCGCTCGATGGTCTTGCCATCGAGGACGTCCTTCACGAGACCCGCGGCGAGCTCACCCAGCAGCGGGTTGCACTCGACGATGTAGTTGATCTTGCCGTCGGCGAGAGCCTGCATTCCGTCGTGCACCGCGTCGATCGAGACGATCTTGATGTCCACACCGGGAACGAGTCCGGCTGCCTCGATGGCATCGATCGCCCCGAGGGCCATGTCGTCGTTGTGGGCGTAGACCAGGTCGATGCCGTCCTTGCCGTACTTCTGCAGGAAGCCCTCCATCACCGTCTTGCCCTCAGCGCGGGTGAAGTTACCCGTCTGCGAGTCGATCTTGGTGATCTGCGAGCCGGCGATGGCCTCGTCGAAGCCCTCCGCGCGGTCGTTGGCCGGAGCGGAACCGGTCGTGCCCTCGAGAACGACCATGTTGGTCGGCTCGGTGAAGGTCTTCGCGGCCCACGTGCCGGCCTTGACACCCTCGGACTTGAAGTCGAGTCCGACCCAGCCCTCGTAGAGCGACTCGTCGGCGCTCAGCGTGCGGTCTTCGAGGATGACGGGGATGCCGGCGTCCTTGGCCTCCTGGAGCACGTCGTCCCAGCCGTCTTCAACGATCGGGGCGATGACGATGGCGTCGACGCCCTGGTTGATGAAGTTGCGGACTGCGGCGATCTGCGCCTCGATCTTGTTGTCTGCAGCGTTGAAGACCAGCTTGAAGCCGTTCTCCTCCGAGAATGCCGTCTGCATGGACTCGGTGTTGGCGCTGCGCCATCCGCTCTCAGAGCCGGTCTGTGCGAAGCCGACGGTGATCACGTCGTCGTCGCCTCCACCGGCTGGCGTGTTGGCGCCGCCAGCACAGCCGGAGAGAATGAGAGCCGCGGCTCCCGCAATAGCGATACCGCTCAGGATTTTCTTCACTATCCAAAACCTCCTCGTTTTGGTCCGACGGTGCTGTCGGCCTGGTGTTGAGCGCCAAAGGGGAATGGCGCGATGCTGAATGTTAGCCTTCACAATCGGTATCAACGCAAATCATTTCTGGTAACGGTTTGGTAAAGGTGGCCTGAAACCTCCGCAATCCCGGGGTTTTCGCGTCGGAAACTCGTGTGGGCGAGAATGAAGAATGTGATGGATATTGTTAGCGATCACAGCGACCCGCACACTGGGGGCTGCCCTGCCCGCATCGCGGAGTCCTACGCTCACGAACATGTCGCATCGTCGCGACCGGTCGGAGTACTCCCGAACGACGTCTCCCAACGATTGGAAGAGAAGCAATGAAGCTCTCACTACCCGCCGCCGTCGCGGCCTGCACCGCCCTCGTTCTTCTCGCCTCCGGGTGCTCCGGAACGGCCTCGACCGGCTCTCTCAGCCTCGTGCAGTCGAAGTCGCAGACCCAGCTGCTGCGCAACGAGGCCGCTCAACGGCTCATCGACGGAACCGATGAGAGCGTGGCAGAGCAGCAGGACTACTCCGCCTCGTGCAAGTCAGGCTCGGAAGACCCTGACGGCCTCTACCGGGCCTGGCACTCGACGCTGCTCGCGGTGGTTCCGGCCGACAGCGCGATCGGCGTCGACCAGTTCGTCGGAGCCCTCGCGACCTCGTTCTCCGAGGACGGCTGGACCTTCACCGAGACGCATGGCGAGGTCAAGATCACGACGATGACGCGCTCGGACTCCGTCGTCATCCTCACCTTCTCGTCCACGGAAAATGCTGGTGACGGCGCAACTGTGCTCATCGAAGCGACGGGGCCGTGCGTGCTGACAGCTGGCCCGGACTCCGATGAGGTCACGAAGCTCGAGGAGAGCTAGACCCGCTCGACCAGCAGCACGACCGCCTCGTCGGGATGCAGCAGCGGCAGCGAGAGGCCGACCGATTCCAGCACCGAACCCGCCACCTCGATGGAGCCCTCTGCCCACCAGGCCGGTGGCGTGCCGGGGTAGCTGAGCGCCGCTGCGCCGAGGTCGATCGGGCTCACGCGGTAGCTCGCCGCGGCATCCAGCCCCGGCAGTCGAACGGGCGGTGGTACCGCCCGCGTCGGGGTGTGCAGCTGCACGACAGAGAAGACCGCGTCCGCCTCGCCGACGACCCCGTGCACCCAGCGCGCGCCATCGGCGGAGTCCTCGCGCACGGTCCTGCCGGAGTGCAGCAGCGCGCGGTGGCGCCGGTGCGCCGCGCTCCAGGTGCGCACCGCGTCGAGGTCGGCCGCGGCGGTCGCGGTGAGATCCCACTCGATGCCCGCGTGGCCGAAGAATGCCGTGGCGAGTCGGTAGGCGAGAGTCGAGGTGCGGCCGGTGGTGTGCGCGGTCGCGGTGCCGAGGTGCGAGCCGACGTACTCCGGGGGAACGAGAAGGCTCGTGTACCGCTGGATGGCCTGGCGCTCTCTCGGGTCGTTCGTGTCGCTGGCCCAGACCCGCTGGGTGCGCTCGAGGATTCCCGCGTCGATGCGCGCGCCGCCGGAGGAGCACGACTCGATCTCGACGTGGGGGTGGCTCGCGCGCATCGCGTCGAGCAGCCGGTACAGGGCCGTCACCTGCCGGTGCACCGAGCCGCCGAGCAGGTCGCGGTTCATGTCCCACTTGAGGTAGCCGATGGCGTACTCGTCGAGCAGGGCGGCGAGGCTCGCACGCACGTGCTCGAAGGCATCCGGGTTCGAGAGATCGAGCACGTGCTGGTCGCGCCACGACAGTGGTAGGTCGGAGGCGGCATCGCGCAGCACCCAGTCGGGGTTGGCGCGCGCGAGCTGCGAGTCGAGCGAGACCATCTCCGGCTCGACCCAGAGCCCGAACTCCAGGCCGAGACCGGTGACGGCGTCGACGAGGGCGTGGAGTCCGCCAGGCCAGCGAGCGGGGTCGACGGTCCAGTCGCCGAGGGCGCGGGCGGCGTCGACGCGCCCCGTCATCCATCCGTCGTCGAGCACGAAGCGCTCGACACCGACGTCGGCGGCGACCCGCGCCAGCTCGGTGAGGCGGTCGAGATCGTGGTCGAAGTAGACCGCCTCCCACGTGTTGAGCGTGATCGGGCGAGGACCCGATGGATGCGCCGGCAGCGCTCGCAGGTGGGCGTGCAGTCGCTGCGACATGCCGTCGAGCCCAGAGCCGGAGTGCACGTGCAGCGCCACCGCGCCCGCCCAGCTCTCGCCTGTGCCGAGCACGATCTCGCCGGCAGAGAGCAGCTCTGCCGCCCCGACCATGGTGTGGCCGATCGCGCTCGCGTCGACGACGACGCGCTTGTCGCCGCTCCACGCGAGGTGGGTTGCCCACACCTCGCCGCTGCGAAAGCCGAAGCCGGGCGTGCCGGCGATGGTGAGGAAGGAGTCGTCATGGCCGGGGCGACCGTGGCGCGACTCGCGCACCCAGGCGCCGACAGCGAGTTCGCGCCGCTGGGGCACGCGCTCGTGCGACCACTCGCCAGCGAAGTCGAGGTGCTCTGTCGCGTGGCCGGGAAGGGGCAGCATGACGGTCGCCGAGCCGAGCGCGAAGGGGTCGGCCGACAGGTTCTCTGCCGTTGGCCGCGACCGCAGCACACCGTGGCCGGTGAGCTCGAGCTCGACCGTGACACGCAGCAGACCGGGGTCGTCGAGGGTGACGAGGAGGCGGCCGTCGGTGGAGTCGACGGAGACAAGCTGCAGGTGGGGGCGGCGGGCGGAATGGCCGAGGTGGAATCCCTCGAGGCCCTGCTGCCCGCTCCAGCCCTCGGAGAGGAGGGGCAGGATGCCGACCCGCAGGGGCGCGTCGACGGCACTCGGGCCGAGGCCGGGAGAGGTCGCGGCGGCGAGGGAGAGCAGCGCGTCGTCGGAGAGGTCGCCGAGGTCTGCCCCCCAGTGGATGACGCTGGGCACCGCCGTGGGGGGGGGGGGGGGGGGGGGGGGGGGGGGGGGGGGGGGGGGGGGGGGGGGGGGGGGGGGGGGGGGAGGGGGGGGGGGGGGGGGGGGGGGGGGGGGGGGG
>NZ_JBXMIS010000048.1:0-33482 GCF_057073975.1 Conyzicola sp.
GCAGGCCGATGCGGCGGCCGCGGAAGCGCATGCGCGAGAAGGCATAGGCAGCGAGGGCGCCGAGCAGCACCGAGCCGACGGCAGAGATCGTGCCGACGAGCAGGGTGTTGAGGAACCACTTGAGGAACGGCGCGTCGGGGTTGTTCATGAGGTCGACATAGTTGCCGAGGTCGAACGCGCGGAACAGCTCGTTCGACCCGGTGAGCGTGCCGATCGGGTTGAACGAGACGGAGACGACGTAGAGCAGGGGGAAGATCGAGAAGGCGACCGCGATGAGCCCAACGAGGTGACGCCATCCGACCTCGCGGAACCAGCGGCGGAAGCCCCGGCGACGGCGCGGAAGCGGAACAGTGGCAATGGCAGGAGCAGTCATCAGTACACGTCCTCCAGGGCGCGGGTCTTCTTGAACGCGATCGCGGAGATCGTGGCGACGATGATGAAGATGAGGATGGAGAAGGCGCTTGCAAGACCGTAGTCCCGACCCCCTCCCCCGCCGAAGGCGACCTTGTAGACGAGGGTGATCATGATGTCTGTCGCACCAATGTCGAGGGTCGTGTCGCTGAATCGCGGCCACCCTCTCGTGAGCATGTAGATCACATTGAAGTTGTTGAAGTTGAAGGCGAAGCTCGCGATGAGCAGCGGCGCAACCGACACGAGCAGCAGCGGCAGCTTGATCGAGCGCACCACACGCCAGGGGCTCGCGCCGTCGACGCGGGCGGCCTCGGTGAGCTCCTCTGGAATGGACTGCAGAGCTCCCGTGCAGATGAGGAACATGTAGGGATAGCCGAGCCACAGGTTGAGCAGCAGCACGCTGAACTTCGCCAGCCACGGGTCGCTCAGCCACGGTATCTCCGCCCCGCCGAAGAAGACCTGGTTGACGAAGCCGAACTCCGGGTTGAGCAGACCGGCGAAGACGAGACCGGAGAGGAAGGCGGGGAAGGCGTAGGGAAGGATGATGAGGATGCGGTAGATGCGCTTGAACCGCACGCGCCAGTCGTTCATGACGAGGGCGAGCAGCAGCCCGAGGATGAACGTGGATGCGACAGAGAGCACCGCGAAGACGAACGTCCACGCGATCACCCGCAGCAGTGGCGGGCCGACCTGGTCGTTGGTGAAGGCCTTCACGAAGTTGTCGAGTCCGACGTTGACCCGCCAGCCGGGGGTGAGCGCCGCGCCGTCCTCGTTGACGAACGAGCCGTAGCCGTTGTCGGTGTAGACGGCGCCGGTCTCGACGTCGGTGAAGGTGTCGCCCTTCTCGTCGTAGACGAGGGAGCTCTTGAAGACGTAGCCCGTCACGCCATCGGCGGTGCGCACGGATCCGGAGTTGGGGTTGTCGGAGAAGGGCACGGAGAGCGCCAGGATCGCGTCCTGGTTGTCGACGACCTCGCCGAGCTGGAGGGTGTGGTAACCGTCTAGGCCGGTTGCCTTGCCGGTGAAGTCGGTCTTCGCGTCGTCCACCTCGTACAGCGGCTGATCGTTGCTGCCGAGCTGCACGTCGCCGTCGGGATCGGTGACGAGCAGGTAGTAGGTGCCGGCCTGCTCCAGCACGCTCACCTGGTACTGCGGGGAGTCGGGCACGCGCTTCTGGGCGACCTGCACGATCGAGGAGATCGCGTCGTCCTTGTCGCTGTTGTGCCCGTCGCTGTAGTTGGTGAAGGCGATGTAGCCGGTGAACAGGACGACGAAGACCTGGAAGATCGCGAGGAAGAACAGACCCGGCGTGAGGTACTTGGCCGGCAGCACCTTCGGGTTCAGGTAGATGTAGTTGATGAGAGCGAGAATGACCACGGCAAGGCCGAAGAGCAGCCATTCCTCTTTGAGGAACAGCGTGAACAGTGCCTGCAGCCCGAAGGCGTCGAGCAGCCCGAGCAGCACGATCTTGGTGACAAGGGTCAGGGTTCTCGTGGTGCGCGGTGTGCGCAATGGGCCCGATGTCGTCGTCGCCATGGGTCGCCTCTCGTCGTTCTCGCTGCGGTGGTGTCGGTGGGGGTACATGCGGGCCGGGGCCGGCACCAGTGGCGCCGACCCCGACCGCGTGTCGGCAGTTAGCCGGCGATCTTCGCCTCGATGTTGGCGACCGCAGTCGTCCACACCTCGGCAGGGTCGCCCTCGCCCTTGATGAGCGTCAGCTCTGCGTTGCCCCAGTCGGCCCAGACAGAACCCATGGCCGGGATGGCGGGCATCGGCACGCCGCTCTGGCCGATGGCACCGAAGGCGGCGACATCCGCGTCGTTGGCCGCTGCTGCCTCGTAGGCCGCGGTCAGCGCCGGCGGGCGCCCACCGATCTCGTAGAGCGCCGTCTGCACTGCCTCAGTCGAGAGGTAGTTGACGATGAACTGCGTTGCGGCAAGGGCGTTGGTGCTCTTGCTGCTGAGGAAGAAGCCGTTGACACCGATGAATGGCTGCGCGGCCTCGCCACCCGCGGAGGGCAGCTCGTCGATCGCGTAGTTCATTCCGCTCGCCTTGATGTCTGGCAGGTTCCACGGGCCGGTGATGTAGTACGGCGACTTGCCGGCGAGGAAGAACTCCTTGGCCTTGTCACCGTCGATGTTGGCGTTGAGCACGCCGCTGGCGCCCCACTCCTTGAGCTTCGCCGCGAAGGCGAGGCCACCCTCGTTGCCCAGCGTCAGGTTGGTCGGGTCGTACGCGCCCTTGTCGTCGAGACCGAAGACGGGTGCGCCGAACGAGGTCTGCAGCGGGTAGAGGTGGTACGGGTCGCCCTGGTCAGGCGAGAGTCCGACGAGGAAGGGGTACTTGTCTGCCTCGCCGTTGACGAATGCCTGGCCATTGGCGATGACCTCGTCGAAGGACGTCGTGGCGTCGGCCACGAGGTCGGCGTTGCGCAGCAGGGCCACGTTCTCGATCGAGTACGGAACGCCGTAGACGGTGCCCTCGTAGCTCATAGCCTGCACTGCCGATGCCGCGAACTCGTCGGCCTTGTCTCCGAGCTCGAGCGGGGCGACGACGCCGTTGGCGACGTAGGCGCCGAGCTTGTCGTGCGGGCTGACGATCAGGTCAGGGCCCTTGCCGGTCGGAACCTGGCTGATGAAGTCCTGGTCGACGGTTGCGAAGTCCTTGATCTCGAGCTTCACCGTGATGCCGGTGTCTTCTTTGAACTGGGCCGCGATGTCCTTGAGCGCGGGAGCGCGCTCGGTGTCGACCCACATCGTGATCGTGGTCGACCCGGCGTCGGCGAGGTTGTCGCCGTCATCCGTGGGGGCGCAGCCGGCAAGAGCGAGTGCAGCGACTGTCGTCATCGCACCCACCGCCAGGAGGGAGTTCACCTTCATTGGTGTCGCCTTTCGTGTGCAGTTGTGGCCTCATTGCCGCGCGCGAATGCCCGGGGGACGTACGGATGCTGTAAAAACACTCCGACTCGCTCACGAGGCCGTACTCGTGGTGTGCCTGCAGGACTGCAAGCGCTTCCAGTTATACATAAGCGATCGATGTTTGGCAACCATTGGGTTTTTGTGGTCTCCCCCAACATGGATGAGCGACCAAGTCTCAATATCTGAAATCGCTTGCAGACTCCGCGTCTCCGTGCTAACGCGACTGCAAGCGCTTGCACGTTTGGCCAAAACCAGTAGAGTGACGCCATGAGTTCCCCGAGCGAGTGGTGGCGCACTGCCGTCATCTACCAGGTGTACCCCCGTTCCTTCGCCGATTCGAACGGCGACGGCATTGGCGACCTGCCCGGCATCACATCCCGCCTCGGCGCACTCGCCGACCTCGGCGTCGATGCCGTCTGGCTCTCGCCGTTCTTCACCTCGCCCCAGAAGGACGCCGGCTACGACGTCGCCGACTACTGCGACGTCGACCCGCTGTTCGGCACGCTCGACGACTTCGACGCGCTGCAGAACCGTGCTCACGAGCTCGGGCTCCGGATCATCGTCGACCTCGTGCCCAACCACTCGAGCGACCGGCACGTCTGGTTCCAGCAGGCGCTTGCCTCCCCGGAGGGCTCGGAGGAGCGCGCGCGCTACATGTTCCGCGATGGCCAGGGTGCGGCGGGCGAGCTTCCACCCAACAACTGGGAGTCGGTCTTCGGCGGCCCAGCATGGACGCGCGTCGTGCGCGACGACGGAACCCCCGGCCAGTGGTACCTGCACCTCTTCGACGCGTCGCAGCCCGACTTCGACTGGAGCAACGAGTGGGTGCGCGAGCAGTTCCGCGGCATCCTTCGCTTCTGGCTCGACCGTGGCGTCGACGGCTTCCGGGTGGATGTCGCCCACGGCCTGATCAAGGCAGCCGGACTTCCCGACTACACCCCTCCGGCCAACGCCGGCAGCATGGGCGGCGGCGCGGGCGACCTCGCCCTCGAGCCTGCGATCAGCGTTGACGAGGACTCTCCGACCCCGCCGTACTGGGCGCAGGACGGCGTTCACGAGATCTACCGCGACTGGAACGCCGTGCTCGCAGAGTACGACGGCGAGCGGGTGCTCTGTGCAGAGGCATGGGTCGAGCCGCTCACCAAGCTCGCGCTCTGGGTCCGCCCCGACGAGATGCAGCAGGCCTTCAACTTCAGCTACCTCGAGACCCCGTGGTCGGCTCCAGAGCTCAAGGCGATCATCGACGGCTCGATCTCCGCCTTCGCGAGCGTCGGCGCCCCGAGCACCTGGGTGCTCTCGAACCACGACGTCGTTCGCCACGCCTCCCGCCTCGCACTCACGGCGGAGAACCCGCAGGGCGCAGGAATCGGTCCGTTGTCGCCCGGCCAGCCCGACCGCGCCGTCGGACTCCGACGCGCCCGCGCCGCGACATCGCTCATGCTCGGCCTGCCGGGAAGCTCCTACCTCTACCAGGGAGAGGAGCTCGGCCTGCCAGAGGTCATCGACCTCCCCGACGACGCGCGACAGGACCCGACGTGGTTCCGCACCGACGGAGAGCGCTACGGTCGCGACGGATGCCGCGTGCCGATCCCATGGGAGGCCGGCAGCCCCGCCTACGGCTTCAGCCCCACCGGTGAGTCGTGGCTGCCTCAGCCGATCGACTGGGCGCCGTACGCGCGCGACTCCCAGGTCGGCGTGGACGACTCGACGCTCTCGCTGTACCAGCTGGCGCTGCGCCTGCGTGCGCAGCACGCGCTCGGCCTCGGCTCCGTCGAGTGGCAGGAGGGCACCGGAACGGACGGCCTCGTGCTGCGCAACGGTGCTGTGACGATTGTGGCGAACACCGGGTCGGAGGCTGTTCCGCTTCCTGCTGGCCGCGTCATCCTGTCCAGTTCTCCGTTGGATGGCGACGTGCTGCCCGGCGACACGACGGTCTGGCTGCTGGCGGACTGAGCGCGGCAGCGCTGAGGCTGAGGCTGTCTCGCGCTGGCTGGCGCCCGCGGCCGTCTCGGCCATCAGGCAGGGGGCTACTTGGCGGCGTTGGCCTTGAGCCAGGCGAAGGGATCGGTCGGGGTTCCGTTGACGTGGATCTCGAGGTGAAGGTGCGCACCGGTGGCAACGCCGGTGCTGCCGACGAGCCCGACGAAGTCGCCGACCTCGACCACCTGGCCGACCTGCAGCGGGCTGGAGTTCATCTGCATGTGGGCGTACATGCTCGTGAAGGTCTTGCCGCCGACCACGTGGTCGATCTTGACCTGGTTGCCGAACCCTCTCGACGAGACCTCGGTGAACGAGACGGTTCCTGCCGCGACCGCGTAGATCGGGGTTCCGGCGCCGGGCGTGAAGTCGACACCCGTGTGGAACGAGGAGCAGTAGCGGCACGGCGCTAGGCGCTCGCCGAAGCCGTCGCTCACGGGAACGGCATAAGGGAACGGCCACTGGATCGGGCCGGTGCCCACGGAGTACGAGTAGCTGCGGTTGCCGTACTTCTGCCGCAGCTGCTCTGCATAGGACGTGACCGTGTAGTTGGCGCGTGCGGCATCGGCCTGCAGCGCGATCTCCGAGACCTCGACGGTCTGCCCAGCCGCAGCCTTCGGTGCCGCGTCGAGGGTCGAGTCGGTGGAGATGAGGGCGTTGGCTGGAACCGTCGTGCCGACCAGCAGTGCTCCGGCGAAGAGCAGAGCGCCCATCGAGAGCAGCTGAGCGCCCAGGCGCTTCTTGGGCTTGACCGGCTGGCGCACGACCACTTTTCGCACCGGGGCCGGTGTGGCGGAGACGACCGGCGGGATGACCGGCTGCGGCACCGGAGGCCACGCGGCCTGCGCGGCTGACCCGGTCGGTGCTACGGCCGGAGGAAGGGCACCGGCGGCGAGCGCGGCGGCCCGACGAGCCTCCAACTCGCGCGCTTCACGGCGAGTTGTCGGCTGGAAATCGTCGGCACCGGGGAAACTCATGAGGCGAGCAAACCTCGCTGAAAGTCGGTGGGCGCGATGGCAAAACCTGCAATTGCCATGGCGCTACTCCTCTAAAAAACGACCGTGCGCAGTGCGGCTGGTCCGATTCTTCGGGTGGTCACTCTCGGCGCTAGGCCAGCGCGAGATAACGAATAGGTAAAGGCTAGCCCAACGGCGAGCGCTCGCTCCACCCCCAGCCCGGGTCACGTGCGTTTTACGCACCGACCTCGACGAGCTTCGCCTCGAGCACGTCGGCAAGGGCCGGGTGTGCGGCGATGACGAAGTCGCGGCTCGGGGCTGCTCCCGCGAGGCCGGAGACCCGTGCGCCGGCCTCCCGCGCGATGAGGGCACCCGCCGCGTGGTCCCACGGGCTGAGGGTGCGCTCGAAGTAGGCGTTGAGGCGTCCAGAGGCGACCGCGCACAGGTCGAGCGACGCCGTGCCCATGCGGCGAATGTCGCGCACCTGGGGCAGCAGGGCGGCGACGGCGGCTCCCTGGCGGCCCCGCATCCCGGAGTCGTAGGCGAAGCCGGTGCCGATGAGCGCCTGCGAGAGGTCGACGGCGGGTGCGACCTCGAGGCGGCGCTCGCCGAGGAAGGCCCCCTCGCCCTCTGCCGCCGTGTAGACCTCGCCGCTCGCCGGATTGACGACGCACCCCGCGAGCGCCCGCCAGGTGAGCGGGTCTGGCTCGCCCTCGACCACGGCGATGCTCACGGCATAGTGCGGGATTCCGTAGAGGAAGTTGACGGTGCCGTCGATCGGGTCGACGATCCAGTGCAGGCCGCTGGTGCTCGAGGTCGCGTCGCTCTCCTCGCCGAAGAACCCGTCGTCTGGCCGCGCCTCGGCAAGGAGCGATCGGATGAGGCGCTCGGTCTCGCGATCGGCCTCCGTCACGATATCGACGGGGCTCGACTTCGATGCCGCAACCTCGACGCCCTCACGGCGACGCGTGGCAGCGAGCGCTCCCGCCTCGATCGCGACGCGGCGGGCGATGGAGAGGAGGTCGCTGGTGCTCATGTATCGAGGCTAGCGGCCTGCCGCACGCCGTTGACCTTGGCGGGGATGCGACGCTCCACCCACAGGGCGATGACCGCGAGAAGGCCGCACCCCGCGACGAGGAAGACGATGTAGACCGCGCCGAGGCCGCGCGCGATGAGCACGCTCGCGATGATGGGGCCGACCACGAACGCGCCAGAGAACATGAGAGAGCTGAGCGCGTTGTAGCGCCCGCGCAGGTGGTCGGGGGCGAGGTCGTTGATCATCGCGGAGCTCGTTGGCTGCAGCATCGTCTCGCCGAGGCCGAACACCGCGGCACATCCGGCCAGCAGGATGGTCGCGGCGATCGTGCCTGGCACGAGCGAGGTGGCACCGAGGAGGGCCCACGAGAGCGCCCAGGTCGCGGCCATGACGACGGCGACCCGCGTGCGGCGGTGCCCCTCGATGCGCTGCAGCACGAGCAGCTGCAGCAGCACGATGACGAGGGTGTTTGCGGCGAACGCGTAGCCGAGGCCCTGCGTCGAGATCTCGCCGATCGCGCGGGCGTAGGCCGGCATCCCTGCATTCAGCTGCGGGTAGCTGACGAGGGCCGCAACCGCGACGAGGATGAGCAGCGCCCGAAGGTTCGTGTCGCGCAGCATCGTGAGATACGACGGCCGCGGCGCCTCGACCCCGTCTGCCGTCGGCGCAACGACAACACGACCGCCGACGTGCCGAAGGGCGATGAGCAGGATCGCGAGCGCGGGAAGGTAGCTGAGCGCGTCGAGCAGGTAGATCGCCACGAAGGTCTCGGCGCGATCCACGTCGACGTACTGGCCGCCGATGATGCCGCCGATTCCGATGCCGAGGTTGAGCAGGGTGAAGTTGATGCCGAAGTAACGCTGGCGCTGCTCGCTCGGAATGAGGTTGCCGATCATCGCCCCCGACGCCGGCCAGATGACGCCGAAGCCGTACCCGAGGAAGAGGAACGCGATCGTGGCGGTGGCGACCGTCGTCGCCTGCGAGACGATCACGTCGCCGATCATGAGGGCGACCGCACTGCTGGCGTAGACGAGGCGGGGGCCGATGCGGTCGATGAGCGCCCCAATGGGCGGAACGACCGCGATACCGATGCCGGCCTGCAGGGCGAGCAGCAGGCCGACCGTCTCCAGCGGAATATCGCGCACCTCGTGCAGGTACACGACCATGAAGGGCAGCACCAGGCCGGTGCCGACCGCGGAGAAGACGACCGTCGAGATGAGCAGGTTGCCCTCGCGCGGCAGGTCGAGCCAGAACGACGACAGTCTCGGCTTGGTGGCGCTCACTGGTCCATTCTGCCGATGCGCACCGACAGGGATGATAGACGCATGGCACAGAACTACGAGATCGCATCCATCGGCTCCCTCGACCAGTGGCGCGGCCACTTCGGCGGCTTCACCGAGGCGAAGTCCCGCGACGGCCGCCGCGTCGTCGACCACGAGCTCGCGATGCAGTTCATCGGGCTCACGGCCAACGCGCTGCTGCCGGGCGAGCAGGCGGGCTACTGGCACGCGCACTCCCGCATCGAGGAGCTCTACGTATTCCTCGAGGGCAACGGCCAGATGGCACTGGATGACGATGTCGTCGACGTCACGGCCGGCACGGTCGTGCGGGTCGGACAGGATGTCTGGCGCACCTGGCGGGCACTGCCCGACAGCCCCGGCGAGCTGCGCTGGCTCTGCATCCGCGCCGGAGGAGAGGCGCTGCCAGAGCTGCCGAACGACAGCACGCGAGACGACGAAAGAGGAATGCCCTGGGTCTAGGGCGTCATGGTGGCAAGTGAGGGATTCGAACCCCCGAAGTTGAAAACGTCTGATTTACAGTCAGATCCCTTTGGCCGCTTGGGTAACTTGCCGCGGGCGCCCCCGACCGGGTGTATTCACCAGACCGAACGCGCTGAACAAGGATAGCGCGTAAACGCGGTCTCCAAATCACGCGGGCCGCGGATAGTATCGGCTGACCGAGGAAGGTGTCGTGCAGTGCCCGGAATCAACGAAGTCGCAGAGCGTGCCGGCGTCTCAACGGCCACGGTCTCGCGCGCCCTGAGCGGAAAGCAGCACGTCTCCCCCGCCACGCGGGAGCGCGTCGCCGCCGCCGCCGCAGAGCTCGGCTACGTCGTGTCGTCGAATGCATCGAGCCTCGCGACGGGACGCACAAAGAACATCGGCGTCGTCATCCCCTTCCTCAACCGCTGGTTCTACGGTGCGGTCATCGAGGGCGCTGAGCAGGCCCTGTTGAGCCACGGCTACGACCTCACGCTCTACAACCTCAGCGGCGGCGGTGACGAGCGGCGCAGCGTCTTCGAGCACTTCCTGCTGCGCAAGCGCGTGGATGCCGTCATCGCCATCTCCCTCGAGCTGACCGCCAACGAGGTGACCCGCCTTCTCGATCTCGGCAAGCCCATCGTCGGCATCGGGGGTCCGCTACCGGGTGTCCGCACCCTCAGCATCGACGACGTCGCGGTCGCCCGGCTCGCCACGGAGCACCTGCTGTCTCTCGGTCACCGCTCCATCGCGCACATCGGCGGCAACAAAGACCTCGAGCTCGACTTCCACCTGCCGACCAATCGCCGCATCGGCTACGAGACGGCGCTCGAGGCATTCGGCATCCCGATCGACCCAGAGCTCTTCCAGCCGGCCGACTTCACGATGCGGGGCGGCTACCAGGCGGCCAAGCAGCTGCTCGGCAACCCGCGACGGAGGCCGACCGCGATCTTCGCCGCCTCCGACGAGATGGCGATCGGCGCGATCCTCGCCGCAAAGGACATGGGCCTTCGTGTGCCGGAGGACATCTCGGTGGTCGGCGTCGACGACCACGAGCTCTCTGACTTCTTCGGCCTGAGCACGGTCGCGCAGTATCCAGACCTGCAGGGCCGGCTTGCTGTCGAGATCCTCATGGATCAACTGCACCCGGGCCTGCGCGAGCTCGGCTCGCTCAACACCCCGCTCGGTTTCGACCTCATCGTGCGCTCGAGCACGGCGAGGCCATCCGGGTACTAGTCCGCGTACCTGCTCGCCGCGTTGGCGACGGTCGTGATGTACTCGGTCGCATTGTTGTATGTGGTGATGGCGGTGCGCCATCCCTCCTCCGTCGCCATGTCGGCGCCGGAGCGGCACAGATAGGCGGCCGTCGACGCGACGGCATCGTCGATGTTCTGCGGATCCTCGACACCGTCGCCACCGGCGTCGTTGTGCCAGTTGCGCCAGGTCTGCGGGATGAGCTGCATGGGTCCGACAGCGCGATCGTGGTCTGGGTCGCCGTCGATGGCACCGTCGTCGGTGTCGGTGACGACATCCGTCGATCCACCGTCGAGCGCGATGCCGATGATCGGTGGAAAGGTCGTGCCGTCGGGCTGGATGCTCGAGCCGCCGTGCGTGCCGTGTCTGCTCTCCGCCCAGCCAATGCCGGCGAGGGTGTTCCACGATAGGCCGCAGCGCGGGTTCGACTGGGTAGCCCCCATCGCCGCCGCCGCATAGGCGGCAAGAGCACGCTGCGGGATTCCGGTCTTCTCCGCCGTCTGTGCCAGCCAGTCCGCGTCGGCGAGCGTCGCAAACCCGGTGGGAGCCGTGGCGGCAACGGGTGCCTGCGCTGGCGGACCCCACCGCGCATCCGGCTCGTCGGGCACGAGGCCTGGCACCGCACCCCTGCTGGTGGAGAGGACGGTGACAACGACGAGCGCCCCGAGAACGAGGAGGGATGCGGCGAGCCCGACCCAGAGGAGTGCGCGCACCTGCATCCGTTCGTTCTACCATGTGCATATGGCAGATTCCTCATTCGACATCGTCAGCAAGGTCGACAAGATGGAGGCGGAGAACGCCGTCAACCAGGCGCAGAAAGAGATCGCGACGCGATACGACTTCAAGGGCGTCGGCGCATCGGTCGAGTGGAGCGGCGAGAAGCTGCTGCTCAAGGCGAGCGCAGAGGAGCGGGTCAAGGCTGTCCTCGAGGTCGTCGAGGCCAAGTTCATCAAGCGCGGCATCACCCTGCGCAGCCTCGACTCCGGGGATCCGTACCCCAGCGGCAAGGAGTACCGCATCGAGGTGTCGCTCAAGAACGGCATCTCGAGCGAGGACGCGAAGAAGATCAGCAAGGTGATTCGCGACGAGGCGCCCAAGAGCGTCAAGTCGCAGATCCAGGGTGACGAGCTTCGCGTGCAGTCCAAGAGCCGCGACGACCTCCAGGCGACGATGGCTCTGCTCAAGGGCAAAGACCTCGAGGTCGCCCTGCAGTTCGTGAACTTCAGGTAGAGCAGGTCATGGACGTTGTCTGGCTGGCGACAGTCGCCGCCTGGCCAGTCGTCTTACTGACCGTAGACATGGCGATCCGCATTCTCGCGGTTGTCTACATACCCCGAAACCGGCGACCGCAGACGGCGCTCGCGTGGCTGGTGCTCATCTTCGCGCTTCCGGTGCCCGGCATCCTGCTCTTCCTGCTGTTCGGCAGCCGACGCCTGCCGCGCTCCCGCCGCCGCAAGCAGCGCGAGATCAACCAGTACATCCTCGAGACGACCGAGGGCATCGAAGACGTGCGCCGCGACAACCCGTGGCCACTCTGGCTCGAGCCGATCGTCGAGCTCAACCGCACCCTCGGAGCCATGCCGCTCGTCGGCGGGAACACGGCGGAGCTGCACACCGACTACGAGGAGTCCATCGCGGCGATGACCGGGGCGGTCGAGGCGGCGACGAAGTACGTTCACGTCGAGTTCTACATCCTCAGCTTCGACAGAACGACGGTGCGGTTCTTCGACGCGATGCGCGACGCGGTGAACCGCGGCGTGAAGGTGCGCGTGCTCATGGACCACGTCGCCATGCTGCGCTCTGCCGGCTACAACCGCACCAAGCGCAAGCTGCGCCGCATCGGCGTGCAGTGGCACGTCATGCTGCCCGTGCAGCCGCTGCGCGGCAAGTACCAGCGGCTCGACCTGCGCAACCACCGCAAGATCCTCGTGGTCGATGGCACTGTCGCATACACGGGCTCGCAGAACATGATCGACTCCAGCTACAACAAGCCGGGCAACAAGCGCCGCGGCCTGCACTGGAAAGACCTCATGGTGCGGTTCGAGGGGCCGATCGTCGCCGGCATCAACGCCCTGTTCATCACCGACTGGTACAGCGAGACCAACGAGCTGCTGCTGCGCGAGACACCGGATGCCGGCCGCGTCTCGAAGAGCAAAGAGGCCATCGACTGCCAGGTCGTTCCCAGCGGACCGGGGTTCGAGGGCGAGAACAACCTGCGCCTCTTCAACTCGCTGGTGTACGCGGCGCAGGAGCGCGTCATCCTCACGAGTCCGTACTTCGTGCCAGACGACTCGATGCTGTACGCCATCACGACCGCCGCGCAGTCGGGGCTCGACGTGCAGCTGTTCGCCTCGGAGATCGGCGACCAGCCGGTCGTCTACCACGCCCAGCGCAGCTACTACGAGGCGCTGCTGCGTGCCGGGGTGCGCATCTGGCTCTACCAGTCGCCGACGGTGCTGCACGCGAAGCACTTCACCATCGACGACCAGGTCGCCGTGATCGGCTCGAGCAACATGGACATGCGCTCGTTCAGCCTCAATCTGGAGATCTCCGTCATGGTGCGCGGCGAGAACTTCGTGAAGTCGATGCGCGAGGTCGAGGAGTCGTACCGCGCCCTCAGCCGCGAGCTCACCCTCGACGAGTGGATGCAGCGCCCCGTTGCCACGCGCGTGCTCGACAACGTCGCGCGGCTCTCGGCGACGGTTCAGTGATGCTGACGCGCTACGAGGTCGCGGTGCGGCTCGACATCCCACTCGAGATGGCATCCAAGCACGGCATTCCGACCCGCATGTCAGAGCAGCAGTTCGACGAGCTCGATACGAACCCGCCGCCGTGGCTCGCCCAGTCGCGCGCCAACCGCACCGGCAAGCGCCCGGTCTGGCTGCAGCTCACGTGTGACGTGTGCGGCTACTCCGAGGCGGTGCGACCGAAGAAGTGGTGGCCGCAGTTCACCTACATCAGCTGCACAGAGCACTCGCCGCTCGACCTGCCGGAGCCCGCCGGGGCGCTCGCGCGCACCGAGATCGACGGCATCGGGTCACGCTTCGTCGGCATCGTCGACGCGTAGGGCTCGGCGTGCGCTGCCCGGTGAGCGTGCGACCACCCGGGCTTCTGTTACCTGCCCGGGCCAACGTTCGACCGGGCGGTTGAAAATCACCCGGATGGTTGCCCAGCGTTGCTCAAATGGAGCTAAGCACTAGGCGTTGCTGACGCGCACCATCTCGTCGCGGTCGACGACCTTGACGCGGGCGCGGCCATGGGGCTCGCCGAGGGCGACCTCGTGGTGGTCGAGGTTGTGCCATCCGTCGAGGTTCGTGTACTCGACACCGCGCTCCTCGAGGAGGGACACGATGGATGCCTCGTCGGGCTCCGCGGGCGACCACCAGTTGGCCTGGTCGTTCATCACGTGCTCGATCGTCTCTTTCGCGTCGCTCTTGGTGTGCCCGATGAGGCCGACGGGGCCGCGCTTGATCCAGCCGGTGGCGTAGACGCCTGGCACCTGATGGCCGGCGTCGTCGATGACCTGGCCCTCCCGGTTGGGAATCACGCCGCGCTTGTCGTCGAAGGGGATGCCGTCCAGCGGCGAGCCGAAGTATCCGACCGCGCGGTAGATGGCGCCGATCGCCAGCTCGCGGATCTCGCCCGTGCCGACGACGCCGCCCGCGCCATCCGGCTTCGTGCGCTCGTAGCGGAAGCCCTCGACCTTTCCGTCGCCGAAAACCTCGATGGGGCTCGCGTAGAAGTGCAGGTGGAGGCGACGTGACGCGGAGCCCGTCTCCTCCTCACGCCACTTCGTGAACACCTTGTCGATGACGAAGATCTGCTTGTTGGTCGCAATGGCAGCCTTCGACGCCTCGTCGTAGTCGAAGTCCTCGTCGTAGACGATCATGTCGACGTCGTTCAACTCGCCGAGCTCTCGCAGCTCGAGCGGGCTGAACTTCACCTGCGCCGGTCCACGGCGACCGAAGACGTGCACGTCGGTGACGGGCGAGTTCTTCAGCACCTGGTAGACGTTGTCGGGAATCTCGGTCGGCAGCAGGTCATCGGCGTGCTTGGCCAGCATGCGGGCGACGTCGAGGGCGACGTTGCCGTTGCCGATCACCGCGACCGACGAGGCGTTCAGCGGCCATTCGCGCGGGAAGTCGGGGTGGCCGTCGTACCAGCTGACGAAGTCTGCGGCACCGTAGCTGCCATCCAGCTCGATTCCCGGGATGTTGAGGTCGGCATCCCGAATGGAGCCGGTGGAGAAGATGACGGCGTTGTAGTGCTTCTTGAGGTCGTCGAGGGTGATGTCGCGCCCGAACAGCACATTGCCGAAGAGTCGGATCTGACCGGAGTCGAGCACGTCGCGCAGCGCCGTGATGATGCCCTTGATACGCGGGTGGTCGGGGGCGACGCCGTAGCGCACGAGTCCGTAGGGTGCCGGCAGCTGCTCGAACAGGTCGATCGAGACGTCGAACTTCTTCTCTGCCTTGAGCAGGATGTCTGCGGCGTATATGCCTGCTGGTCCTGCGCCGACAATGGCCAAACGGAGCTTGGTCACGGGGTTCCTTTGCTAGTTCGTGCGTTCGACGATGGACTCGGCGAATCGGGTGAGGGCCTTCTTGACCGGCCCGTTGGGAAGGGGGGCGATGGCGTCGACAGCGAGCTGGGCCCACCGGCGAGCCTCGACGAGCGTCTGCGCCGTCACATCGTGCTCGCGCAGCTCTGCGATCGCAAGAGGGAAGTCGACATCGTCGGCGAGGTCGCGCTCGATGCGCTCCAGCAGTTCTGCGGCGTCAGGGTCGGTGAGCGCCTGGCGACGAAGGTAGAGCATGGGCAGGGTCGCGACGCCGGCGCGCAGATCGGTTCCGGCGACCTTGCCGGTCTCCTCGAACTGGGCGGAGAGGTCGATGACGTCGTCGATGAGCTGGAACGCGACGCCGATCTTCTCGCCGAAGCTAACGACGGGCAGTCGGTACTCCTCCGGCGCGTTCGAGAAGATCACGCCGACCTCCGCGGCAGCCGCGATGAGCGAACCTGTCTTGTCGGTGAGCACCTGGAGGTAGTGCTCGATGGGGTCGTCGCCTTCCTGCGGGCCGATCGTCTCGTGCAGCTGGCCGAGGCACAGCCGCTCGAAGACCTCTGCCTGCAGCTCGAGCCCGCGCACGCCGAGCGAGGCGATGAGCTTTCCCGCGCGGGCGAAGAGCAGGTCACCGGTGAGGATCGCGACGGAGTTGCCCCAGATCACCTGGGCCGATGGCACACCGCGCCGCATCGACGCGCCGTCCATGACGTCGTCGTGGTACAGCGAGGCGAGATGGGTGATCTCGATCGCCTGCGCGGCCGTGATGACATCCACGTGGTTGCCTTCGCCGAGCTGTGCGGTGAGCAGCGTGAGGGCGGGGCGCACGCGCTTGCCGCCAGCGTCGAGCAGGTAGCGGGAGGTGACGTCGGCGAGCGAGTCGGTGAACGACATCTCCTCGCTCAGGGCGAGCTCGACGCGCTCGAGACCCTCCTCGATGGCAAGGGCGAAGTGGCGCTCATCGCTGGAGGCGAAGAGCTTCTCGCCGAGCCCGAGGGATGAGCGGAGGGAGTTGCTGCGGCGCGCAGGAGGATTCCGGGGAGTCACTGCTTGAGTACCGATCTGTCGGGAAGCCCTATGGCTTCGGAGTGCCCGTGCGCGTGGCCGGGGTGCCCTGGACAGGAATGGGACGTGTCATCGCATCCTTGCGCTTCGCATTGGTGGCGAGCACGGTCGCGTCGACCGGTTTGCGACCGCGGTGCAGGGCGACCACGCCCGCGGTGAGGTTGCGGTAGGCGACCCTGGTGAAGCCGGTCGCGCGAAGCCACTGGCTCAGCGTTCCCTGGTCTGGCCAGTTCTTGATGGTCTCCTCGAGGTAGCTGTATGCCTCCGGGTTGGAGCTCGCGGCGTTGGCGAGGGTCGGCATGACGTACTTGAGGTAGGCGAAGTAGCAGGCGCGAGTGATGGCACGGGGCGGACGGGAGAACTCGCAGATGACGAGCCGACCGCCGGGCTTGAGCACCCGGTACATCTCGCTCAGCGCGATCTTCGGGTCGTTGACGTTGCGCAGCCCGAAGCTGATCGTGACAGCGTCGAACTCGTCGGCGTGGAACGGCAGCTTCTCTGCATCGCCGAGTACGAACTCGACGTCGCGGTGCTTGCGCCGAGCCTCATCGAGCATGCCCTCTGAGATGTCGACGCCGACGACGGTGGCGCCGGATCGTGCGATCGAGGCGGCGCTCGTGCCGGTGCCGGCGGCGATGTCGAGCACGCGTTCGCCGGGCTGCGGGTCGATGGCCTTGACCGTCGCAAACCGCCACAGGGGCGCGTTGCCACCCGAGAGGAGGTTGTTCATGAAATCATAGCGCCGAGCGACGCCATCGAACATGTCGGCTACCTCGTCGGGTTCCTTGTCCATGTCCGCTTTAGCCACCCCACAAGTCTAGGCGGAAAGCCTGAGCGCTCCTCCCGGAGAGTACGCTGGGTGTGTGAGCGATCCAGCGGTTGGCACGCCTGCCCTGGTCGTCGAGACCGTCCTGGCAGACGATCTCGGCCCCATCATCCCCCTTCTCGACTCCCGCGACCCGCTGCTGTTCATTCGCCGGGGCGAGGGTGTTGCCGGCGTCGGCGAAGCGCTGCGGCTCGAGTTCACCGGGCCGAATCGCATTCAGGATGCGGCGGCGGCCTGGCGCGCGGTCGTTGCCACGGCATCCATCACCGATCCCGTCGGCCTGCCGGGAACGGGGCTCATCGCCCTCGGCAGTTTCGCCTTCTCCGACCACTCGAAGGCGACGAGCGTTCTCATCGTGCCGTCGGTCATCATCGGCCGCCGCGGCGGCACCAGCTGGATCACGAGGGTGAACAGCTCGTCGACGCCGACCGCGACCGCGCTTGGCCACGAGTACCGCATCTCGCTGCTGCCCGGCGCCATGTCTGCCGACGACTTCGTGGCCGCAGTCGACGCGTCCATCGCGGCGATCGCGTCCGGGAGCGTCAGCAAGGTCGTGCTCGCCCGCGACCTCATCGGCCGCCTGCCAGAGGGCGCAGACCTTCGGCGCGTGCTCAAGACGCTGGCCCTCGGCTACCCCGACTGCTTCACCTATGCCGTCAACGGCCTCGTGGGTTCGAGCCCAGAGACACTCGTGCGCGTCGACCACGGCACGGTGAGCGCCCGGGTGCTCGCCGGCAGCACCGGCCGCGGGGTCGACGCCGACTCCGACCTCGACGCGGCGATCGCCCTTGCCACCTCCAGCAAAGACCTCGACGAGCACCAGTACGCGATATCGAGCGTGCTCAACGCCCTTCGCCCGCACAGCAGCGTGCTCACCGCGAGCGACCAGCCCTTCACGCTCAAGCTGCCGAACCTCTGGCATCTCGCGAGCGACGTCGAGGGCACCCTCAGCGATGGCTCGACCTCGCTCGACCTCGTTGCCGCCATGCACCCGACGGCGGCCGTCGCCGGTGCCCCGACCCGCCCGGCACTTGCCCTCATCGACGAGCTGGAGCCGTTCGACCGCGGTCGCTACGCTGGCCCGGTCGGCTGGGTCGACGCCAACGGCGACGGGGAGTGGGCGGTCGCCCTCCGCTGCGCGCACGTGTCGAGCACGGGAACCGTCACCGCCTACGCGGGAGCCGGAATCGTCAGCGGCTCCGAGCCGCAGCGAGAGCTCGCCGAGACGCGGATGAAGTTCCGGCCGATCGTCGAAGCGTTCAAGTAAGACCCTCGAGCACCAGGCTCACGTAGCGCTCCTCCGCGGTGAGGTCGGCGCAAGCCGCGCCACCACGCTCGCGGCCCCAGAAACCGCATCGATGCGCGCGCTACAGCTGGGGCGCCGAACCCGCCGCTGGAGCTACGGCGGTTAGGAAGCGGCGAGGCGGCGCTTTTGCTCCTCGACGTCGTAGTCGGCCGCCGGCCAGGCGAGGTCGAGCGATCGCAACGCCTCGAGCAGCACGTGCTGCACCGCGAGCCGCGCGTACCACTTGCGGTCTGCTGGCACGACGAACCACGGTGCGGCATCGGTCGAGGTGCGCTCGAGGGCGAGCTGGTACGCCTCCATGTACGCGGGCCAGAGCTTGCGCTCGTCGATGTCGCCGGGGTTGAACTTCCAGTTCTTGTCTTTGTCATCCAGTCGCGCCTGCAGCCGGGCCTTCTGCTCCTCCGGGCTGATGTGCAGCATCACCTTGACGATCACGGTGCCTGCGGCGGTCACCTCCTCCTCGAACGACCGGATGAGGCCGTAGCGCTCCTCGATGGCCTCCGGCGTCGAGAAGCCGCGCACGCGGTGGATCAGCACATCCTCGTAGTGCGAGCGGTCGAACACGCCGATGTAGCCGGGCTCGGGAAGGCGCGGCCTGATGCGCCAGAGGAAGTCGTGCGCCCTCTCCTCGTCGGTCGGCGCCTTGAAGGAGAAGGCCTGCACGCCCTGCGGGTTGACCTCGCCGACCACGTGGTCGACGATGCCTCCCTTGCCCGCCGTGTCCATAGCCTGCAGCACGAGCAGCACGCTGCGGGTGCCACCGAACCGGCTCTCGGCGAAGAGCTTCTCCTGCAGCTCGGCAAGCTCGGCCGCCCCGTCGGCGAGGGCGATGGCACCGTCGCGCCTGCCACCGAGAAAGCCGGGCGTCGAGACGGGGTCGACGCCAGCGAGCGAGAAGCCGGGGGCGACGCGGAGGGAGGAGGAGTCCATCCGTCCACGCTAGCGCGGCCCCACGCGTCGAGACAGGGCCCGCCTCCCGAGACAGGGGCTGCGACTATCGAGGCAGCGGCACCTCGATGAGCACGGGATTCGCGGATGCCGTCAGCGCCTCATCCAGGTCACCGCGGTTCGCGACGTGGCGGTACTCCCACCCGTAGGCCGCGGCCAGCGACTCGAGCGACACCTGCTGCTGCGTCAGCAGCACCCGGTCGAATCGCTCCGCGTCGGCGGAGGCTGCGACCTCGAGACCGTCGAATATCGTTCCGCCGCCGTCGTTGCCGACGATGACCTGGATTCGCGGCCGCGTCTCCCCCGCACCGAACAGCAGCGCCCCTGCGTCGTGCAGCGCGGCAAGGTCACCGAGCAGCACCCTGGTGACCCCCGTGTTGCCCTCCACCGCCTGCGAGGCGAGGGCTATGCCGACGGCGGTCGCAATCGTGCCGTCGATGCCGGCGAGGCCGCGGTTGGCGTGCACGCTGATCTTCTTGCCTGGCACCACCTTGTCGGCCTCGCGGATGAGCCGGGAGGCCCCGAGCACCAGCCTGTCGTGCGGCCAGGTCATGCGCCAGACCGCCTCGACCAGCGTGCGGCGCGACACGGGCGCGCGGAGACCCGCGAGAAGTGCCCGCCCGAAGGCCGCCTGGTCGCGGGGTGCATCAGAGATCGCGATCTGGATGTCGGGGGCGTCGTGCCGCTCGAGCAGGGTGCGCGACGTCGTGACCCAGCGGCCGACCCAGGCCCGATCGTGCGGCTCTCCGTCGACGGTCACGCCGTCGACGACCGTGGCGCTGCGGGCGGGGTCGTAGTCCTCAACACCGGGGGTGCGCACCACGACGGCCTCGACGTCGTCGCGGCGGAGCAGCGCCGGCACCTCGCGGCTGAGAGTCGGATGCCCGAGAACGACAACCCGCTCGATGGCATCGCCGAAACCCGGCTCTGCCATGAGCTGCCGGTAGGCGACGACGAGGTTCGGCCCGAAGTGGGCCCCGCTCGAGACCTCGGCGAACAGGGGGGCGCCGAGCTGCCGGGCGAGCTCCTCCGCGTGCTCGCCGGCACCGTGGCCGGCGACGACGACGGTTCTCGGCTGGCTGGAGACGGGTGTGAGTGGGGCAGCGACACCGAGCGGTGCAGCCTCCGGCTCGATGGGCTGCGGCTCGGGCGCGACTCCGCTCAGCGGCTCTGCGAAGGCGAGGTTGATGTGAACGGGCCCTGCCGCCGCAGCGATGGCGGCGCGGGCGATGAGCTCTGCCCTGCCGGCTTCGTCGTCTGCGGTTGGCGCCTCGACATCCATCGTCAGTGGGGTGGCAGCCCCGAAGATGCCAGGCTGCACCGTCGTCTGGTTCGTGCCGATGCCGCGAAGCGCCGCCGGTCGGTCGGCGCTGAGAACGATGACTGGCACACCGGAGTGGTGCGCCTCGAGCACCGCGGGGTGCAGGTTGGCGACTGCGGTGCCGCTCGTCGTGATGACGAGAACGGGGGTACGCGTCTCAACGGCCAGACCGAGGGCGAGGAACCCCGCGACGCGCTCGTCGATGCGCACCCGCAGCCGGATGCTGCCGGCAGCCTCGAGATCGGCGGCCGCCAGGGCGAGGGCCTGCGACCGCGACCCGGGCGAGAGCACGACGTCGCGCACGCCCAGCCGCACGAACTCGGCGAGGAGGGCGGCCGCGAAGTCGCTCGCGGGGGCGTTGACGGGTGGGGTCACTACTTCTGGTCGTCGGCGGGTGGCTCGTCGTCGAGCTCGGCGAGCTCGCGCTCCAGCCGGCGGATGCGCTCGTCTTGGTCTTCCTTGGCAGAGAGGTCGCGCAGGAAGGCGACATCGTCATCCGGTGCTGTGTACTGACGCTGGCCGCCGGGCGTCGCGGTGGCCGGTGCCCGCCCCACGAGGAACCACAGGGCTGCTCCAACGACCGGGATGACGGCGACGAGCACCCAGACCGCCTTCGGCACTCCGCGCACCCTGCCGCGATCGGTCAGGATGACATCGACAATGGTGAAGATCGTCAGCGCGACGGCGATGACGACGAGAACGAGCCACACTCTAGGCATGATGTGATTCTACGTCTCGCGACCGCGACGGACCTGCGCGGGTGCACAGCCGGCGATGCCTAGACTTGGCCCGTGAAACCCTGGCTCAGCTACAGCCTCATCCGACTCGGCCTGTTCGCCGTGACCCTCACCGCCCTCATGCTGCTCGGCATTCCCGGCTGGCTCTCCGCCATCATCGCCGCGCTCGTCGGGCTCAGTGTCGCGTACATCTTCTTCCGCCCGCAGCGCGACGAGTTCATCGCCTCGGTGCGCCGGGCGCCGTCAACCGACGAGGATGCAGAGGACGCGCGCTAGCCGCAGCGAGCCGCTAGAACGCGATCGCCCACGCGAGGGCGACCGCGAACGCGAGTGAGGTGATGGATGTCAGCCGCAGCGCGATGACCAGCTCTGCGGCGGTCTTCGCCGTCAGGGTTATCACGATCGCCGGCACCGCTGCGAGCAGCGCGAAGTACCCGTATCCCGCGTTCTCGTAGAAGGCGACGAAGAAGCCGAGGATGACGAACGGCAGCCCCAGCAGCACGGCGTAGGTGATGCGTGCGGCGCGGTCGCCCATGAGCACGGCGAGGGTGCGCTTGCCGGCCAGCGCGTCCTGCGCGCGGTCGCGGATGTTGTTGACCATGAGCACGGCGCACGCGATGAGGCCGATCGCCACACCCGCGATCCACGTCTCGAGGTTGACGGTCGCGACCTGAACGAAGGTTGTGCCAGCCGTGGCGACGATGCCGAAGAAGACGAAGACGAAGAGCTCGCCGAGCCCGTAGTAGCCGTACGGTCGCTTGCCGCCCGTGTAGAACCACGCGGCGACGATGCACACGGCGCCGACGGCGAGCAGCAGGTACTGGCCGCTGAGAACGACGACCAGGATGCCCGCGAGCGCTGAGAGCGCAAAGAACACGATGGCGACGGTGAGCACCGTTCTCGGCCGAGCCGCACCAGAGCCGGTGAGCCGCGCGGGGCCGACCCGCACGGAATCCGTTCCGCGAACGCCGTCGGAGTAGTCGTTGGCGTAGTTGACGGCGATCTGCAGGCCGACGGCTACCGCGAGGCAGAGCAGCGCGCGAACCCAGTGGAAGGCTCCGTCGCCGATGACGTAGGCCGTTGCGGTGCCGAGCAGCACGGGAGAGACCGCGAGCGGAAGGGTGCGCACGCGCGCACCGGCGATCCAGTCGCGCGCCGTGGCCTTCGCGACCTTCGGCGCTCCGGGTGGCCGCCCGCCGGGGCGACCGCTCTTGGTCGAGGCCGTCGGGCGCGACGGAATGGTCTTGGGGTCGAATCGCTGCTGCTTTGCCACGGGAGGAGTCTAGCGAGCCACGAGCGCGCGAAGCGCGAGGCGGTCTGGCTTGCCAGAGGGCAGCAGCGGGATCCCGTCGACCACGACCACGCGCGCCGGCGCGGCGGCAGCGCCGAGCGCCGCACTCGCCAGCGACCGGAGTGCGGCGAGGTCGACGTCGACCGTGCTCACCACCACGGGCACCTGGCCCCACCGCTCGTCGTCGGCCGCGACGACCACGGCATCGTGCAGCAGCGTCTCGCGGCGGATGAGCAGCTCGAGCTCCCCGAGCGAGACCTTCACCCCGCCAGACACGATGACGTCGTCGAGGCGGCCCGTGACGCTGAGCACGCCAGCCTCGTCGATGCCGCCGAGGTCGCCGGTGCGATACCAGCGCACGCCCGCGTCGGTGTGGAAGGCCGTATCCGTTCGCTCCGGGTCGTCGAGGTAGCCCTCGGCGAGGGTCGGGCCGGCGAGCTCCACCTGGCCGTCGACGATGCGCACCCGGGTGGTGCCGATGGGGATGCCGTCGTAGACGCATCCACCCGCCGTCTCACTCGACCCGTAGGTGCGACTCACGCGCACACCGGCCGCGAGCGCGCGGGTGAGCAGCCGCGGCGGAGTCGCCTGACCTCCGAGCAGTACGCGGTCGAACCGCCGCAGCGCCACGAGGGCGCGCTCGCTCTCGAGCAGGGTCGCGAGCTGTGCTGGCACGAGGGAGGTGAACCGCAGCGGGTGCTCGAGCAGCAATGCCGCGTCGGCGAACGAGTCGGCGTCGAAATGCCCTTGCACCGCAACCGGATCGGTGTCGGCGCAGATGGAGCGCACCAGCACCGATATGCCGGCGATGTAGGTGGTTGGCAGGGCGAGCAACCACTGGCCGGCGCCGCCGAGCGCGGAGTCGGTCGCGGCAGCGCTCGCCAGAAGGGCGTCGGCAGACAGGGCGACCCGCTTCGGCCGCGCCATTGACCCGCTGGACTGCACGACGAGAGCCACGTTCTGCGCGACCAGGTCTGGCAGACCCACTGCCTCGCCCGCGAACACCGCTGGCCCGCCAGAGGTCAGGGCAGAGCGCAGCGCAGGGCCGAGGTCATCCCCCCATACCGCGCGCAGAGCCCGAGTCACCCCTCCAGCGTAGTGACGCTAAATGGGGCCAAACCCACGCGTTGGAGGGCTGGAATATGTGTCACGCTGGGACAACACGGCTGGGGAAGTGAGGGTCCGTGATAAACCAGAGTGCTCTAGACAGACTGATCCGTACACTCCTCGTGTCCATCGGGGTCGGCGGAGGCCTGTTCACAGTGCTCGGCCTGCCCGCGATCATCGAGCAGACCGCGTTCCTCGAGCCGACATACGCCGCCGTTGCGATCGTCGTCTTCTGCGGGCTGCCCGCGATCCTGGCCATTCTCGCGTTCACGGTTCCGGTGCGCGTGCTGCGGATCATCGCGGGCGTGCAGGCGACAGCGAGTGTTGCCGTGCTCGCCCTGTGGGTCTACGAGATGGCGCCAGGGGCCCTCGAGGGCGGCGACCTGCCGTGGATCATCAACATGATCACGATCGCGACGGTCGAGGCGGCGATCGCCATGTCGTTCGTGCTGTCCTGGGTCTACATGCTCACGATCGCCGTGCTGAGCGGCATCGTGCGCTACGTCACCTACGGCTCGGCCGATGCGTCCATGGCCATCCAGGACTCGATCATGATCGTGCTCATCAGCGGGTTCCTCATGGCGCTGATTCAGCTGTCCCTCCTCGCCGGACGGGAGCAGGATGCCGCTGCCAAGGTCGCGCAGGACGCCGCGACAGCCACGGCCGCCGCCGACACCCTCGAACGGCAGCGCACCCGCTACCACGCCTTCACCCACGATGACGTGCTGGCGACGCTCCTCGCCGCGTCGCAGGACACCCCGGACTCGCACGAGATCACCAAGCGCAGCGCGATCCGCGCACTGCAGAAGATGGACCAGTTCGCGAGCGACCTCCCGCTCGTCGCCACGCTGTCGATAGCAGAGCTCGACGTGCAGCTGCGCACCGCAGCGGTCGCGACAGGCGTCTCCTATGCGAGCACGCTCAATGCACCGCAGGGCCCGCTCGACATTCCCATCGAGGTCTGCGACGCCCTGAGCGAGGCGATGACAGAGGCGATGCGCAACAGCGTCCGGCACGGTGCGTGGCCAGACGGGCGCCCCGTGCGCCGCTCGGCTCGGGCGGAGCGGCTTCCCCGCGGAGTGCGCATCGTCGTCAAGGACGACGGGCGGGGGTTCAACCCTCGGCGCGTCGGACTCGACCGGCTCGGGGTTCGCCTCAGTATCCTCGCGAGAGTGAACTCGCAGGCCGGGGGCGTCGCGACGATCGACTCCACCCGCGGCAAGGGCACGATCGTGACCCTGGAGTGGAACGAGGCACGTCGTGAACACTGAGATCACCACCATCCTTCGGCTGAACGGCTGGGCCGGTTGGCTCGTGCTCGGCCTGTACGGCCTCGGCACGACGATCGTTGCCGTGCTCAACCTCGGTGGGCTTGTCGTTCCCGCGCTCGGCGTCGTCGCCCTCGTGCTGCTGTGGGGTGGACTCGTGATCCTCGCACTCCCCAACGCAGAGCCCCTCGAGCTTCGGTCGACCCTCGGCCTGCTGCTCATCGTCTGCGCCACCACGGCGATCAGCTCGTGGAACGTCGCCGACCCGGCCAACCCCGGCTACGCCACCTGGCCTCTCGGTGCCATGACCTTCCTGCTCTTCGTGCTCGCGCTTCGCGGCCGCCGTGGCTTCGCCTGGATCGGGTTCGGTGCCCTTGCGGCCGTCTCGGTGATCGTGGCCGTCGTTACCGATCTCGAGATCATGCGGGTGGTCAACGACGTGCTGCGCCAGTCGGCGACGCTCATCATCGGAACGCTCTTCGCGATCGTGCTGCGCCGCGCATCCCAGACAATAACGGCCATTCAGAACAATCAGCTCACCCGCGCGACCCTCGCGGCTGCCACCTCGGCGGCGACGCGAGAGCGCGCGGCCCAGAACGCGCGCCTCGAGCGCGACGCGCGACCAGCACTCGAGCGCATCATCTCCGACGAGCCGCTCAGCGCAGAGGAGCTGCGCCACTTCGCCCTGCTCGAGTCGACCCTGCGCGATGGAATCAGGGCGACCGGCTTCAGTGGAGAGAACATCGCAGAAGCGGCACGGCTGGCTCGCGACCGCGGTCTGCGGGTCGTGCTGCTCGACGACCGCGGCGTCGAGTTGCCAGAAGACGTCCGCGCTCGCGTTGAGGCAGCCCTCCTGCAGCAGCTTGAGGAGACCACCGAGGGTTCCATCACAGCGAGGCTGAGCCCGGATGACCGTGACGAGATCGCGACGATCGTCGTCGAGGAGAACGGCGAGTACCGCCGCGTCGTCGTGACCCCCTTCGATGTGGAGATCACGCACCTCTAGTGCGGGTCGAGTGGTCGCGAAGCGACTGCATCGAGACCTAGTAGTGGTACGGGTAGCTAGACCAGTCGGGATCCCGCTTCTCGAGGAACGCATCGCGCCCCTCGACCGCCTCGTCGGTGCCATAGGCAAGGCGGGTGGCCTCGCCGGCGAACACCTGCTGGCCGACCATGCCGTCGTCGACGGCGTTCATCGCGAACTTCAGCATGCGGATGGCCGTCGGCGACTTGCCGAGGATCTCCTGCGCCCACTCATAGGCGGTGGCCTCCAGCTCTGCGTGCGGCACGACGGCGTTGACCGCGCCCATCTGCATGGCGCGCTCCGCGTCGTACTCGCGGGCGAGGAAGAAGACCTCACGCGCGAACTTCTGCCCGACCTGACGGGCGAAGTACGCGCTGCCGTAGCCGCCGTCGAACGAGCCGACATCGGCATCCGTCTGCTTGAAGCGCCCATGCTCGCGCGAGGCGATCGACAGGTCGCAGACGACATGGAGGGAGTGCCCTCCTCCGGCCGCCCACCCCGGGATCACCGCGATGACGACCTTGGGCATGAACCGGATGAGCCGCTGCACCTCGAGGATGTGGAGTCTCCCGACTCCCACCGATCCATCCGCGTACTGGTAGCCGTCACGCCCGCGGATGCGCTGGTCTCCGCCAGAGCAGAAGGCCCATCCGCCGTCTTTCGCACTCGGCCCGTTGCCGGTGAGCAGCACGACGCCGATGCGCGGGTTCTGCCTCGCGTCATCGAGAGCCCGGTAGAGCTCGTCGACCGTCTGCGGGCGGAACGCGTTGCGCACCTCCGTCCGGTTGAAGGCCACGCGAGCGACCTGGCCTCGCTCGTCGTGGTGGTAGGTGATGTCCTCCAGGGCCTCGAAGCCGGCGACGTCGCGCCAGGTCGATGGGTCGAAGAGCTCCGAGACGTGTGCTGCTGAGGCCATGCTCAGAGCCTACGACGCGTGACCGGCAAGGGAGGCTGCCCCGTCGAGCAGCCGCGTGAGGATCCACGGGTTGCCAACCAGTGACAGCGCCATTCCGACGAGCCCGACGCCCACACCGCGGCCCGCTGCGACGGCGACAAACCCGATAAGAGCACCGAGGATGCCGCAGCCGATCCCGGCGAGCGCAAACCACTGCGCATCGGCGGCCAACCCGCTCGCGACGGACATGACGCCAAGCCCCGTTGCCGATCCCGCGAGCAGTCCGAGCACGAGGGAGAGCAGCCCGAGCCACGGCCCGCGGCGGGGCTGCTCGCTGGTATCGACGATGGTCGCGCCGCGGCCGAAGACCTCGATACCCCGCGTCTCTGCCATGAATGCAACGATATCCGCGCCTCCCGCGCGAGACTGGCACCATGCTGCCTGACCTCGACACCCTGCTCTCGACCGCCCGCGTTGTCTCGCTCCCCCTCGTATCGCGGTTCCGCGGAATCACGACCAGGGAGGCACTGCTGTTCGAGGGCCCGGAGGGGTGGAGCGAGTTCTCGCCGTTTGTCGAGTACGACGACGAGGAGGCGGCCACCTGGCTCGCGGGTGCCATCAACTTCGCGTGGAGCGCCCCCGCGCCCCTGCTGCGATCGTCCATCCCGGTCAATGCGACCCTGCCCGCCGTCGACGCGGCCGAGGTCGGCTCCGTGCTCGACCTGTTCGGCCCGTGCCGCACCGTCAAGGTGAAGGTCGCAGAGCGGGGGCAGGTGCTCGCGGATGACGTGGCCCGCCTCGCCGCGACGCGCGCCTACCTTGGCCCCGAGGGCCGCATCCGCATCGACGCCAACGCCGGGTGGAACGTCGACGAGGCCGAGCACGCCGTGCACGCACTCGCCCGGTTCGACCTCGAGTACATCGAGCAGCCCTGTGCGAGCATCGACGAGCTCGTCGAGCTGCGCGAGCGGATCTCGTACATGGGCATTCCGGTCGCGGCCGACGAGTCGGTGCGCAAGGCCGCCGACCCCCTCGCCGTCGCCCGCGCCGGGGCAGCCGACATCCTCGTTATCAAGGCGCAGCCGCTCGGCGGCATCGCGGCTGCCCTGGCGATCGTGGCGGAGTCCGGGTTGCCAGCGGTCGTCTCGAGCGCCCTCGACACCTCGATCGGCATCTCGATGGGGCTGCACCTCGCCGCCGCCCTGCCGAGCCTCGAGTTCGACTGCGGGCTCGGCACCGCGGCACTCCTCGCAGCAGATGTGACGGATGCCCCGCTCGTTCCCGTCGACGGCCGCATCGAGGTGCGTCGCATCACGCCGACAACGCTCGCCTTAAACGCCGCGACGCCCGACCGCACCGCATGGTGGATCGAGCGTCTCGAGCGCTGCTACGGGCTGCTGGCAGCCCGGGTCGACTAGATCAGGGAGGCGGGTAGAGGTAGAGCGAGAACGACCCGGCCGACACCGTTCTGGTGTGGTACGAGGCGCTGCCTCCCCAGTTGTACTCCTCGATGTCGACGGTTCCGTCACCGTTGACCGCCTTGACGTAGGCAACATGGTTGCCCTGGTAGGCGACGGCGCCGGGGATCGGAGTGGTGCTGGTCTGCCATCCGTGGTTGTTCCACGCGCGCGGCCAGCTGCCAGCGGATCCACCACTCGGCGTCATGTTCGACCAGACGAGCGAGTACGGTCCGGTGGTGCCGCGGTCGCGGTTGAGGCGCCATGCGACGAAGTCGGTGCACTGGCGCACGACGTAGCCGAGCGGCGAGAGGCCACCGCCAGCAGTGCGGAAGGGGTAGTCGTCGCCGGCTGCTGCCGGGCCGACCGTGCGGTACGCACCGGCGCGGGCAGCGGCGACGCGTGCCGCCTTGGCGACCGCAGCCTTGCGTGCGGCGAGCTGCTCGTGGGTCTCTGCGGAGAATGCGCCGCGCTCGACGGCCAGGCTCGCGGTCGACTCCGACACAGCGGTCTGGAGGTCGGCGGTGCTCTGCGAGCCGCTCGAGAGTGAGAGCGCATCCTCCGTCGTGGTGTTCACCGCGAGAGCGGGAAGGGAGGTGGCGAGCAGGAACCCTGGAATCACCAGGAGGGTGAACAGACCAAGGAACCGCTTGTGGATCGGAGCCTTCGGAGCGGGGTGACGCACTACGACTACGCGCGAGGCCACCGGAGAATCCGGCCGGGCCACGGCAGTGGAATGACGATTCAAACGACGAGCAACCAAGTGTGTTTCCTCTAGTGATGACGCGCGCGCCCAGTGATTCCAGCGCCGGCCATGATCAGTTTCGATTCAGCGGACCTACCTACCGTAGGCACGAAAACACCAAATGTCACCTTTTGGAAACGTTTTGCCCCTAGAACTGGTGGTCTACAGGCCGGAGTATGCGTGCAGTCCCTTGAAGAAGAGATTGACGATCGTGAAGTTGAACATGACCGCAGAGAAGCCGACGATCGCGAGCCAGGCGGAGCGTGATCCGCGCCATCCGCGGGTGGCTCTGGCGTGGATGTAGCCGGCGAAGATGGTCCAGATGATGAAGGTCCAGACCTCCTTCGTGTCCCACCCCCAGTAGCGCCCCCAGGCGCGCTCGGCCCAGATCGCGCCGGCGATGAGCGTGAAGGTCCAGAAGACGAATCCGACGAGGATGAGCCGGTAGGCCAGGTTCTCCAGCACCTCCGCGCTCGGAAGGGTCGCGAGGAACCGCGGAGCCGTGCGGCCGGCCTCGCGGCGGGCCTGCAGCAGCTGCACGAAGGAGAGTCCTGCGCCGAGTGAGAAGAATGCGGTGCCGAGAGTGGCGACGAAGACGTGGATGACGAGCCACGCCGACTGCAGCGCCGGGGGAAGCGGCACGACATCCACATAGAAGTTGGTGGTGGCAACGCCGAGCAGGATGAGCGCGAAGCCGACGACGTATGCCCCGAGGAAGCGGAGGTCCTGCCAGAGCTGCACGACGAGGAACACCCCGACGATGATGGCCGTGGCGGTGAGCGAGAACTCGAACATGTTCGCCCACGGCACCCGGCCCGCCGCGAGTCCGCGCGAGAGCGTGGCCACCGCGTGCAGCACCCAGCCGATCAGCGTCAGCGCGAAGGCCACCTTGAGCTCGCGCGATCGCACGGGGGCATCGGTTGCAACCCGCTCGAGCACGGTGGTGCCGCCGGCAGCGCCTGCGACGACGACCGCCGACGCCGGAGCCGGAGCGGAGCGCTTGGCGAGATCGAGGGTGTACGCGACGAACGCGAGGGTGTACACGGCCATAGCCGAGAACAGCGCGACGAGGGAGATGGACACGAAGTCTGGGGTCACGGCTTCAGCCTAAGCGCGATGGCGGCCTGGTGCTTCTGCGCGAGCTCCTCGACGGCGCGTTCCAGACCCGGGTCCTCACCGCGGGCGAGGGCCGCGTACTCGATGGTCCAGCCATCGCCGTTGCTCACCGCCTTGATCCACGCTCGACGCCGCGGGATGAACAGGCTCGTGATGAGCCCGAGCACGACGAGCACAGCAAAAAGGAACACCCAGAGCTGCGACGGATCGTGGTGGATGTCGAACGACGCGAACCGCTTGACCCCCTCGAGCTCGATCGTGCCGAGGCCGTTCGGCAGGTCGACGGTCTGCCCGATGGCCAGCTGGAGGGCTGGCTCCTCGGCGCCGCCTCCGGCGATCGGGGTGAGGTCGTCGGCCGAGAGCTCGTAGACGGAGCGCGGAACGCCCTCGTCGAGGCCGAGGTCGCCCTGGTAGACCCGCAGGGTCAGCAGGGGGTCGACGAGGTCGGGGAAGCGCGAGACGAGGGCGCCAGACTCGAGCTGCGCGACGGTCGGGTAGAAGAAGCCCGCCATGCCGAGCTGCTCGTCGAGGCCATCGGGAACCTTGATGACGCCGACCGAGGTGAGGGAGGCATCCTGCGGCAGGAACGGTACGGAGTCGGTCCAGACGACGGTGCCGTCAGGGTCCCGCACGGTGATGGTCGGTGCGTAGCCGTTGCCGAGGAGGTAGACCTGCGTTCCGCCGATGTCGAGCGGTGCGTTGACCTTGACCTGGGCTGCGGTCGGCTCCCCGCCCGGCTCCGTCGTGGTGACGCTCGCCGTGTAGTCGATCGCCTGCCCGAACGCGTCGGGGTTGTCGAGCTCGTAGACGGCCTCGAACTCGTCGAGCGAGATGCGGAACGGCTCGAGAACCTCGTCGCTGAAGAAGCGACCGGGATTGAACGAGTCGTAGTCGCCGAGCACGTTGACGAAGCGCTGCCCCTCGACGACGACCCGCTGGCCGGTGTAGCCGAAACCACCCCCGATGCCGACCGAGACGAGCACGCCGATGAGGGCGGTGTGGAAGACGAGGTTGCCCGTCTCGCGGAGGTAGCCGCGCTCCGCGCTCACCGAGTCGCCATAGACCTCGGTTCGGTAGCCCTGGGCGCGCAGCACCTCGCGCGCCGACTCGACGATAGTGGCGGCATCCGCGTCGGAGTGCACGGCGGTGAAGCCGGGCAGGCGCTCCAGTCGGGCCGGAGTGCGCGGCGGCCTCGCGCGTAGAGCGAGGTAGTGGTGCCGTGCCCTCGGAATGACGCAGCCGATGAGCGAGATGAACAGCAGGAGGTAGATCGCAGAGAACCACGGCGACGTGTAGGTGTCGAAGACCTTGAGGCCGTCGAGAACAGGGAACAGGTCGGGGTTGTCGCGGCGAAACTGCACGACGCCGTTCGGGTCGCTCGAGCGCTGCGGAACGATAGAGCCGGGGATCGCGGCGAAGGCGAGCAGCAGCAGCAGGAACAGCGCCGTGCGCATGCTCGTGAGCTGCCGCCAGAAGAAGCGAAGGTAGCCGCTGACCCCGAGCCGGGGCTGCGAGATCGACGGGTCTGGCTGCTCCGAGTCGATGTGGTCAGAGGGGCGCGCGCTAGATGGCAGTGACATAGCTGTTGATCACCGCCCCCAACTGGCTCATGAGCAGGCTCCAGAGACCGCTCACCATGAGCACCCCGATCAGCACGAGCATTGCACCTCCGACGATGTTGACGACACGGATGTGGCGCTTGACGAACGCGACGCTCGTCGCTGCCCAGCCGAATCCGATCGCTATTGCGAGAAAGGGCAGTCCGAGTCCGAGCGAGTACGCGATGCCGAGCACGACGCCATGCGCGGCAGAGCCGCTGTCGAGGCTGAGTGCGGAGATCGTCGCGAGGGTCGGGCCGAGGCAGGGCGTCCAGCCGAGGCCGAAGACGATTCCGAGGAGGGGGGCTCCGGCGAGGCCGGTGCGCGGCATCCACTCCGGCTTGATGGTGCGCTGCAGGAAGGTGAACTGCCCGACGAAGACGAGCCCGAGGCCGATGACCACGACGCCGGCGATGCGGGTCAGCAGGTCGCGGTAGACGAAGAGCCACTGGCCGATCACGCCGAAGGCACCGCTCAACAGAGTGAACACGAGGGTGAATCCGAGGATGAACAGCAGCACGCCGACCACGAGCCTGCGACGGTCTGGCTGGCCGTCTGCTCTGGTCATGCCGCCGACGTAGCCGAGGTAGCCGGGAACAAGCGGCAGGATGCATGGCGAGAGGAACGAGAGCAGGCCGGCAAGGAACGCTATGGGAAGCCCGGCGACCAGCGGGCCGGCGACCAGGTCGGTCATGGCTCCGCGATCGTGTCGCGGATAATGGTGTCGAGCGCCGACGGCGACTCGACCTGCCCGAGGATGCGCGCGGCGACGCGCCCCTGCTTGTCGATCACGAGCGTGGTTGGCACGGCATTCGGCGCAACGGTGCCGGCGAAGGCGAGCAGCAGGTTGCCGTCGTTCGCGTCGATGACCGACGGATAGGTGACGCCGGTCTCCTGCTCGAAGGTGCGCGCGGTGTCGGCCTGGTCGCGCACGTTGACACCGAGGAAGGACGCGCCGTCTCCGTCGAGAGACAGATGCAGCTTCTCGAGGTCTGGCGCCTCGACACGGCACGGTGGGCAGGCGGCGTACCAGAAGTTGATGACGACGACCTCGCCGGCGAAGTCGTCGGAGCTGACGGCATCCCCCTCGGTCGTGGCGCCCTCGAACGCGACGGGCTCGTCGCGGTTCTCTGGAGCGATCGTGGTGACACTGCCGTCGCCGGAGATGTAGTTCTGCGTGCTGCCGCTCGAGTACTGCTCTGCGAGCGGGTCGGCGGTGCATCCGGCGAGACTCGCGACGACGAGGGCGGCCGCTGCTGCCGCGAGCGCGCGCCTCATACGGCTCCGAGATCGGTGGATGCCGCGAGCAGCTCCCTCGCCGGCTCGCGATAGGAGACCTCGCGCCACACTCCCGCCTCCCGCTCGAACGACGTGATGCTCGAGAGCGTGCACCGGCGCTTGCCCGGGTGGTGGGGAAGGCGCTGGTTGTTGATGGAGCGTGTCGCCAGCCAGATCGGGGACTGGTGGCTCACCATGACCACGTCGCCGCCGTCTGCCGTCTGCCAGGCGTCATCCATTGCGGCGCGCACGCGAGCGGCGATGTCGACGAAGGGCTCGCCCCAGCTCGGGCGCATCGGGTTGACGATCCACGGCCAGACCTTCGGCTTGAGCAGCAGCCCGGCGTTGAACGTGCTCTTCTGGCCTTCGAACCTGTTGGTCGGCTCGATGATGCGCGGCTCAGTCTCGATGGGGAGGCCGAAGCGCTCTGCCCATGGCTGCGCCGACTCCTGGGCGCGCAGCAGCGGGCTGGCGTAGAGGTGCGAGATCGTCGTGCCGAGCATGCTCTCTGCTGCCGCGTCGGCCATTCGACGGCCGAGCTCTGAGAGGTGGAAGCCCTCGAGCCGCCCGTAGAGGATGTGGTCTGGATTGAAGACCTCGCCGTGGCGCACGAGATGGAGGCGG
>NZ_JBXMIS010000049.1:0-31377 GCF_057073975.1 Conyzicola sp.
AGATTGGCCGGCGGGTCGACGAGGTCGTCCTCCATGAGTTGCTCGTAACCGAATCGCTCCATGTGCGTCTGCTGCTCCCCCGCAGCCGCACGCACCTTCACGACGACCCGGCGATCCGGATGCCGCCTCGCGAACTCGGCGAGCCACTCGAGCACGCGAACGCGCTGGTCGCGGCGAGGAGGCACGATCGCCTGTGCGGCGAAGATGACATCCGTTCCCGCTCCCCGTCGGCCCTCGAGCAGGAACGGGAGGGTCGCGAGCGCGAAGTCCTGGTCGATGCCGTTGCGACGTGCGATAGCCCGGAATCGGCGAGACTCCGTCACGCTGTGCAGCACGAGGATGTCGGCCTGGGAGCGGTAGACGAGGGCGCGTCGTCGCTCTGGAAGCGCGATGCCCGGCAGACCGGAGACGACCACGGGGCGCCAGTCGGCATCCGTGAGCACGGCGTTGACAGCGAGGTCGACGACCGGTCCGATCGTGGCTGCGATGAGCAGGTCTGGCTTCTCGCGGCGGATGAGCGCGATCGCCGCGTCGAAATCGAGCACCCGAACCGAGGTGGCGTCGATGGCAGAACCGCTCAGCGCCGTGGCGAGCTGGGCAGCGCTCGGCAGCTTCGGCGTGCGAACGATCACGAGATCGGTGGTGGAGCCCGCGGGAAGACGCGACAGCATCGCGGCCCCCCACTTCGCGTAGGAGTCCGAGTCGGCGAGGGCGATTGCCCTCATGCGCCAACCCGGCGCAGCTTCGCCAGCGGCGCGAGCTCCCCGGGGAAGATGCGCTTGACCCCGTCGCCCATGGCCTCCTCGATCACCCGGATGTCGCGCACGAGGTGCGAGAGGCCGGTCGGCTCGAGGGAGGCCGCGTGGTCGGAGCCCCACATGGCCCGGTCGAGCGTGATGTGCCGCTCCACCGCGACGGCACCGAGCGCGACGGCAGCGAGTGAGATCTGCAGGCCGGTCTCGTGGCCGGAATAGCCCACCGGAACACCCGGGTACCGCGCCGCCAGGGCGGGGATCATGAGAAGGTTCGCCTCCTCGGCCGGCAGCGGGTAGGTCGACGTCGCGTGCAGCAGCACGAGTCGCTCGGTGCCGAGCGTGTCGACCGCGCGGTCGATCTGCTCGAGCGTCGACATTCCGGTGGAGAGGATGACGGTCTTGCCGGTCGCGGCCATCGCCCGGAGAAGGCCGAGGTCGGTCACGCTCGCCGAGGCGACCTTGTACGCCACGACGTTGATGTCCTCGAGGAAGTCGACCGACGGCTCGTCCCACGGCGAGGCAAACCACGACAGGCCGCGCATCGTCGCGTGGTCGCCGATCTCGATGTACTGCTCCCGGTCGAACTCGACGCGGTAGCGGTACTCGAGGTAGGTCATGGTTCCCCACGGCGTGTCACGGGGAACGCTCTTCATGTGCTCCGGCGTCGAGATCTCCGGTGTGCGCTTCTGGAACTTGACCGCCTGCGCGCCGGCATCGGCAGCGACGTCGATGAGCTGCTTGGCGAGTGCTACATCACCGTTGTGGTTGAGACCGATCTCTGCGATGACGTAGGCCGGGTGGCCGGTTCCGATAGGTGTTCCTGCGATGTCAACCATGCCGCTGCCTCCTTGGTTCGTGCACGGAGCACACGCTCCGCGAGTTCTCGCACTGCCCCCGCGCCACCGTCGTGGCCGAGCACCACCCTGGCCGCAGAGAGCACGCTCTCGTGGGCACCGGGCACCGCGATCGGCCAGCCGACGAGGGCGAGGCAGGAGAGGTCGTTGATGTCGTTTCCGACGTAGGCGATGCGCTCGAGGGGCACGCGCTGCTCTGCCGCCCACGCGATGAGCGCCGCCGCCTTGTCGTCGACGCCGTGGCGAACGTCGACGCGCAGCTTGGCCGCACGCGCCGCGACGACAGGATGCTGCTCCGTCGACAGGATCAGCACTGGAACGCCCGCCTCGCGCAGCAGTCGCACGCCGAGCCCGTCGGAGCGGCTCACCGTCACGCGCTCGTCGCCGTCGGCGGAGATGCTCGCGGTGTCGGCGGTGTGCACCCCGTCGAAGTCGGTGACGACGGCGTCGACATCGATCTCCTCTGCACGGTCGACGAGCGGGGCGATGGCCTGCGCGAGCGCGAGCTGCTCGACGGAGTCGATCTCGACAGAGCCGGACTCCGGCGTGATCTCGAAGCCGATGCGCCCGAAGAAGCGGTGACCGGCGTGCTTGAAGCCCGCGGCATCCATCACGTAGAAGGCACCGGTCTCGAGGTAGTGCGGATCGCGGTCCTGGCGGCGGGGCCGGGAGTGGTGGTCGTGGTTGACGCCGACCGCGCCGCTCGGCGCGTCCTCCCAGAGGAAGCCGTAGGTCTCGATGGCAGAGAACACCACGTCTGCCCGCCCTGCCCGCACGCGGTCGATGGCGCGGTCGAGGGCCGCCGCGTCGATGAACGGCGACGTCGCCTGCAGGAACACGATGACGTCGGCGTCGTCGGCAAGGGCGTCGATGGCGTGCAGAAGGGCGGACTCCGACGACGAGGAGTCTGCCGCGAGCGCCGCTGGGCGGTCGACAACCCGCGCCCCGGCGACCCGCGCGAGTCCCGCGATCTCGCGGTCGTCGGTCGTGACGATCACCCGGTCGATGAGCTGGCTTGCCGCGGCGGTCGCGACAGCGCGCTGGACGAGGGGAACGCCACCGACGGGCAGCACGTTCTTGCGCGGCACCTGCTTCGAACCGCCGCGCGCGGGGATGATCGCGACGACACTCATGCGGCCACCGCCATCGCCGGCTCGACCGTGATGCGCGATCCGGTCTCGGCGAGCAGGATGCGAAGCGTGTCGGCCGCGCTCGACGCAAGAGTCGAGACCTCGAGCCCGCGGCTGCCGAGCAGCGACAGCTCGACGGGAAGCCCCGTCTCGACAACCTCGAACCCGAGCTGCCGCGCGGCGGCCACCGTGCTGCGGCTCTCCCGTCGGTGCGGGAGGTAGACCGCTCCGGCGGTCTGTGCCGACAGCCAGGACAGGTACTCACCCTCGGCGAGCAGCTCGTCGACGACGGACGCGGAGCCGAGCACCACGGCTCCGCTCACCGCCGGCGATGCCTCTCGTGACCGCAGCCAGCTGAACCGGTTCGGCGCGTGGGCGGGGTGGTCGAGCTCGTAGTAGCTGAACAGCTCGAGGTCACCGGCTGCATCGAGCGTGCGCAGCCGGTTCGTTGCGAGTGCCGAGATCGCGCCAGCCGCGCCGTCGCGGCTGAGCCCGCGCTGCGACCGGAGCGCGGACGGCAGGCGCAGCGAGGCGGAGCCGTCGTCGACGATCGTGACGCGCTGCGGCATCCGCATGGCGATGCTCGCGTGCACGACCCCGCTGAACGCGTCCCCGACCACCAGGTGGGCGGCGCCCGTCGGCGGCAGGGTGCGGGCGGCGGCGATCTCGACACCAGCTGGCAGGCCGAGCTCGCGCAGCCGGTTCGACGTCGTCGTGAGCTGACCGGCACCGGCGCGCGGCACGATGCGCAGCGGGATGCCGCTGAGCGCTGCGTACTCCACCGCGCAGACCAGCTGCAGCGGCGATTCAACCCAGGCGCCCGCCCTGCTCGATGTCGTCACCTGCCCGACGGTACGCAGCGGGAGTAGCCGTAACGGAGGCGCTCTGGTGAACCGCGCTTGTCGTTTGGGTAACCACTCTGCGTCGAAAGCTGTGGGGTTCCCACAGCCGAACGCCTGCGACACCGCCCGATAGAGTGAACGCGTGACCGCAGACAACGCTGGAATCGATGCCGCTCCCGACCTCTTCACCACCGCAGGCCGCATAGCCGACCTCAAGGTGCGCTACCACGAGGCGGTGACCGCGAGCGGCGAGGCTGCCATCGAGAAGCAGCACTCGAAGGGCAAGAAGACCGCCCGCGAACGCATAGAGCAGCTGCTCGACCACGGCTCGTTCGTCGAGCTCGACGAGTTCGTGCGGCACCGCACCCACGCGTTCGGCGGGGAGAAGAAGCGGCCGTATGGCGACGCGGTTGTCACGGGTCTCGGCACGATCCACGGTCGCCAGGTGGCGGTCTACAGCCAGGACTTCACGATCTTCGGCGGGTCACTCGGCGAGGTGGCCGGGGAGAAGATCATCAAGGTCATGGATCATGCCATCAAGACCGGTGTGCCCATCATCGGCATGCTCGACTCCGGTGGAGCGCGCATCCAGGAGGGCGTCGTCGCCCTCGGCAAGTACGGCGAGATCTTCCGCCGCAACACGCAGGCCTCCGGTGTCATCCCGCAGATCTCGATCATCATGGGCCCGGCTGCCGGCGGCGCGGTCTACTCCCCCGCCCTCACCGACTTCGTGATCATGGTCGACAAGACCTCGCAGATGTTCGTGACGGGTCCGGATGTCATCAAGACGGTGACCGGCGAGGACGTCGGTATGGAGGAGCTCGGCGGCGCCCTCACCCACAACTCCGTCTCCGGTGTCGCCCACTACCTCGCGAGCGACGAGGATGACGCCCTCGACTACGCGCGCACCCTGGTCGGCTACCTCCCCGACAACAACCTCGCTGAGCTGCCGGTCTACGAGTCGGAGGTCGAGCTCGAGATCACCGATGAGGATCGCCGCCTCAACACGATCATCCCCGACAGCCCCAACCAGCCGTACGACGTGAAGACCGTCATCGAGCACATCGTCGACAACGCCGACTTCACCGAGGTGCAGCCGCTGTTCGCGCCCAACATCGTCATCGGCTTCGGCCGCGTCGAGGGCTCGACCGTCGGCATCATCGCCAACCAGCCCCAGGCGATGGCCGGCACGCTCAATATCGAGGCCGGAGAGAAGGCGGCACGGTTCGTGCGCTTCTGCGACGCATTCAACATCCCGATCCTCACCCTCGTCGACGTGCCCGGCTACCTGCCCGGCACCGACCAGGAGTGGACGGGCGTGATCCGCCGCGGGGCCAAGCTGCTCTACGCATATGCAGAGGCGACGGTGCCCCTCGTCACGGTCATCACGCGCAAGGCCTACGGCGGTGCATACATCGTCATGGGGTCCAAGCAGCTCGGCGCCGACCTCAACTACGCCTGGCCGACCGCGGAGATCGCGGTCATGGGCGGCCAGGGTGCCGTCAACATCCTGTACCGCAACGAGATCAAGGCGGCAGAGGAAGCGGGTGAGGATGTCGCTGCCGTGCGCACCAAGCTCGCCAACGAGTACACCTACAACGTCGCCAGCCCGTTCCTTGCGGCAGAGCGCGGCGAGCTCGACGGCATCATCGAGCCAGCCGCGACGCGTGTCGTCGTGATCAAGGCACTGCGCGCCCTCAAGACCAAGCGCGCCATCCAGCCGCCCAAGAAGCACGGGAACATCCCGCTGTGATGTCAGAAGACACGTCGACCCCTGAGTCCAGCGCTGACATCCGCGTCGTCCGCGGCCAGCCGACGCCGCAGGAGCTCGCCGCCATCACGGCGGTCATCCACGGCGTCGTCGACGAGCTCGCGGCCGATGAGGCGACGCGGGCGCTGCATGTCACGACGGCCTGGCAGCGCACCCAGCGACGCCTCCGCGCGCCTCTCGCCCCCGGGCCGGGAGCCTGGCGCAGCTTCTCCGGCTGACACCACGCGCGATTCCGTGCGTATTTAGTTGCGGCGCAACGCTTTTCGTTGCGAATCAGTCGAATCGCTTCGATTCCCGCGGTCCTCGCCAACGCCGAGAAACGGTCATGTACCCCGATTTGTCCTCCATGGATTTTCAGCAGAACCTGATTTTCCGCGGGTTTTGAGGGCTTTTTGGGGGACCAAGCGGCAAAAAGTGTCCCCCTTTTGTCCCCCTAAATGACGACTGTACCCCATTGTCTCCCACGGCATTATTGAACGTGCTAGGTGTCTCTCTTTGAGTTACACCACCAACCAGCTGGCCGACTAGGGTAAGCGCGCCAGTGGTTTGGGGGCGAGTCAGGGCGATATTCGGGTTATCGCCCTGACTCGATTCTTAGCGAAGGACCGGCCTCCAGTGCCGGTCCTTCTGCTTTAACTCCCGTGCTGATTCGACGCCCGCGCTGACTCAGGGACGCGGAATCTCGAGCCACAGCTCGATCTCGTCATCGGAGGCGTCATCCTCGTCGATCGACTCGTGATCGCCACCGGCCGCAACCGTCCGCAGCCCGACGACCGTCACTGCCACGGGTCCGTCGACGACGGTGCGCACGATGATGCGGTCGCCGCGGCACGAGTGCACGGCGTCCGCCACCCGGTCGAGCACACGATCCAGCCGGGACTGGGTGAGCTCGTCGAGCCCGCCCTCGTCGAGCAGCGTGACGACGGTGCCGCGGCGACGTGCCTCCATGACGGCAGCGCGCACGGCATCGTTGAGCAGCACCCGTCCGCGGATCTCATCGCGGATGGCGCTCTCGAGCAGCAGGCACTCGCGCCGTTGCGCTGGCGTCAGATCGCCGCCGCTCTCCTCGATCACCCGCAGCATGGCGAGCGCCATCGAGCTCGTCTGGCCGAGGCGGAACTGCCGCTCGTGAACGTGCGCCTCCTGCAGCGCCTGCCAGTCGGCCGCCTCCCGCTCCGCAACGGAGAACCGCCGGGAGTCACGGGAGGCCTTCGCCATTCCGCGGCCGATCATCTGGGCGATCGCAACCCAGGCCACACTGCCGACCACTCCGAGGGAGACCACGGCTGGCCATCCGGCCCAAGCGACGGTGTGAACGACGAGGAAGGCGCTGCCGGCCCAGGCGAAACCGTAGCGGCTCCGGGTGGCCGTGATGGTGAGCAGCGTACCGACCGCCCCGACATGCCACGTGGCGAAGCCGTTGCCGCCCGCGCGATCGGGGTCGAGCTGGGAGGCCACGAGAAGGCACACTACGACCACTGCGCCGCAGTTCATCGCGGCGAGCCAGAGCGGCATCCTGCGGGGGCCGATCGGGGCAAGGCTGAGCGCCGTGGCAACCGCGTAGACACCCATGGCAGCGACCACCGGGGCCGCATGCTCGACGACGTTGATCGAGTACACACCGAGAACCACATGGAACAGCGAGAACACAGCGGCGACCGCGGCGAGCAGTCGACTCGACGTGGCGAAGCCCGTCATCGCGCCTCCGCCGGCCATCGGATGGAGACCACGGTGCCCTCTCCCGGAGCCGAGTCGATCTCGGCCCTGCCTCCCGCGTGCGCAACCCGCTCGAGGATGGACACGCGAACGCCGATGCGCTCACTCGGCACCTCCCACGCGGCAAAGCCCGCGCCCGTGTCGCCGACCTCGACCTCGACGCCGAGCGGCTGGAGCCCACGGACGGTGACCCACCGCTTGACGGCCGGCGACTCCCCCGCGTGCTGCACGCTGTTGACCATCGCCTGAACCGCGGCGGAGTAGACGGCTTCTCCGGCTGCCGCGGGAATGGAGCGGGAGCCGACTCCACGAGAGCGCACCTCGAAATGCGCTCCGGAGGCGGCAGCCGCATCGGCAACCCGCGAGGCAACGCCGGCGATCGGGGTGCCGGCTGCGTCGTGGGGTCCGCCGAGGGCCGCCTGGCGGAGATGCCCGATGGCCTTTCCCGCCATCGATGCCGCCAGCGCCCGTGCCTCCGGTGTCTCTGCTCGCGCAGCGGAGAGCAGCGTCGTCAGCACGCTGTCGTGCACGATCGCGTCGACCTGCACCCGCTCCACCTCTGTCGCGTGCTGACGAACCGCCAGCGCGTACGCGTCGAGCGCTGTCTGCTGAGCGGAGTCGACCCCCGACGCCGTCTGACGCAGCATGGTGATGATGATGACGATCGCGCCGCCGAGCAGGATCGCATACCCAGAGTCGAGGACGGCCTCGCGCGCCACGACGGCACCGCTGGCCACCCGCACCACCGACAGCACCACCGGCACAGCCACGAGGTAGACGGCGGCAACGGCTGTCGGAAAGGCAATGGCCGCCATCGCGGTCGCTACCGTCAGGAGGTTGAACAGCCAGTAGGTGGAGTGGGTTCCCCCGTCGACCTGCGCAATCGCGATGGGCAAGGCGAGGACTCCCACGACGAACTGCACGGCAACGAAGCCGTTAGCCAGACGCACACCGCGCTGCGCCAGCGACGCGACGAGGGCAACGATGAGTCCTGCGTAGAACAGGGGAACGAACAGCACCGCCCAGAGCACCTGCACCTCGTCGATCTGTGCGATCATCAGCGGCACGGTCTGCGCACCGAAGAGCACGCCGAAGCCGGCGACGGCCCGGGAGACGAGCGTGTCAACCTGCTTGCGGCTTATCGGTGCGCGCGGAAGGGCTGGAGAGCGGGGTGGTGCCGCGTCACCGGCCATCGATCGCGTCCGGGTCGAGGCCGGGAAGAATTCCGTCCTCGACTGCGCGGCGGAGCAGATCTACCTTTGTCGGCGCGGGGCGCCCCACCTCGATGTACTTCGCGCGGATGCGATCCAGGTACTCACGGGCGGTCGAGTAGCCGATTCCGAGCTGCTGAGCCGCCAGCTTGAGCGGGAGCCCAGACGCATACAGGTGCAGGATCTCGCGCTCACGGCGACCGAGCTGCGCCTTGGAGAAGTCGCGGTCGGCGTCGATCGCTGTCGCCCACTCCAGGTTGTTGAGAACCTCGCCGCGAGCGACGGTCGCTGCCGCCTGGATGACTGTTCTCGTCGCAGAGGACTTGGGGATGACCCCGGCGGCCCCGGCGGCGAGCGCCTCGCGCACGCTGGCCACACGATCCGCGATGCTGTGCACGAGCACGGCAGACCCGGTGGCCTGCACGCGCTTCACGTTCTCTGTGACGGAGGAGCCGTCTCCGAGCGAGAGGTCGAGAACAACGACGTCGCACTCCCGACCGTCGAGGTTGTCGACGAACTCCTGCACGGTGGCCGCGGCCAGCACGAACTCGTAGCCCTCGTCGATGAACGCCGACTTGAGGCCGAGGCGCACGGATTCGTGGTCGTCGACGACGGCGACGCGGACGGGCCCCAACTGGCGAGTACCGTCAGAGAGCGCGTCTGCCATGTTCTCCTTCGTCCTTCACGAGTCGGCCACGTCTCGGACCTGCACCAATGGTAGCGGGGAGGCGCTCGCGCGGGGCGCCTTGGTTACGCGAATCACCGTCGCGTCAGAGGTCATTCGCGCACGAATGTGCCGATCGCCTCCACATGGTGGGTGTTGGGGAACAGATCGAGGGCCCGAAGCCCCTGAAGTCGGTACCCTCCGTCGGCAAGCAGCCGGGCATCCCGGGCGAAGGCCACGGGGTCGCACGCGACGTAGACGAGCTGGGCGGGAGCGAGGGCCAGCAGAGACGACACGACCCCGCCGCCCGCGCCGGAACGCGGCGGGTCGAGCACGACCGTCGCGGCGCCGGCGCGCGGCCCCGCCGTCTTCACGTGCTCCTGCAGCCACCGCTCCACTCGGCCGGTGACGGCCGCTGCGCCGGTCCACTCGGCGAGGTTGTGCCCGGCGAACTCCGTCGCGGTCTCGTCGCTCTCGACGCTTGTGATTCTGGTGGTGGTGCCGAAGCGGTCTGCGACGGCTGCGGCGAGGAGTCCGACGCCGCCATAGAGGTCGAGGTTAGCGGCGCGGGGGTCGAACAGGTCGGCGACTACGGCATCCTGCACCGCACTCGTCAGCGCGGCAGCGGCATGACGGTGCACCTGCCAGAAACCGGTGTCGGCGAGACGGAACTCGCGATCGCCGACGACCTCTGTAATGGTGCTCGGCTTCTGATTGCCGTAGAACAGGCGTGCCCCGCCAACAGACGGGGACAGGATGTCAACGGTCGTTCCCGGCTCGAACGTCTCGTCGAGCGGCGCGATCGCCTCAATCTCGGCGGTGGCCAGCGGCAGCGAGGCAACCCGCACCACGTGGTGGCTGCGCGCCGCGTACGGCCCCGGCCGCCCCTGCTCGTCAATCTGAAGGCGAACCCGGGTTCTCCAGCCGGTTCCGGTCGGTTCGTCGTCGATTGCCTCGACGTCTCCTTCAAATTGTGCACCGGCCATGCGCTGCATCGCGTCGGCGAGCACCTGGCGCTTGAGCTCGCGCTGGTGGGCGAGGGCGATGTGGCCGAACTCCGCACCACCGGCGCGCTCGGCTGGGTCACGGTCGACCGCCGCCTCTGCCCAGATGTGCGGCTGACGGTGTGCGCTTGGCTCGAGCACCGCGACCGTCTCCGCCCGCCAGAACGACTTCTTGGAGTCGGCACTGATGCGCGCCAGCACCCGCTCCCCCGGAATCGCGTCGCTCACGAACACGACGCGGCCATCCAGTCGCGCGACGGAGATTCCCCCGTGCGCGATGTTGGTAACGTCGAGCTCGACCTCTGTACCCAGCATGTCGCCCATCCTTCGAGCATAGGAGCCGCGTGCGCCTCTACCTCGCCTCCACGTCGCCAGCCCGGCTCGCGACCCTTCGCGCGGCCGGTATCGAGCCCGTCGTCGTGCACTCCAATGTCGACGAGGATGCCGCGGTCGCCGCCGCCGGCCCGCTCACTCCGCAGGAGATGGTGCTGCTGCTCGCCCGGCTCAAGGCCGAGGCCGTGCTCGGCCCCGACATCGACGGCCTCGTGCTGGGCGGCGACTCCGCCTTCGAGCTCGACGGCGCGGTGTACGGCAAGCCGCACACCGCCGTGGTCGCCCGCGAGCGGTGGGAGCTGCAGCGCGGCCGGGAGGGGCAGCTGCACTCGGGCCACTGGCTTATCGACCACCGAGGCGGAACGCTGAACGCCGCGGCGGGCGAGATCTCGAGCGCTCACGTGCAGTTCGCCCACGTCTCCGATGAGGAGATTGACGCCTACATCGCAACGGGTGAGCCGCTGCAGGTCGCGGGGGCGTTCACGATCGACAGTCTCGGCTCTGCGTTCATCGAGGGTGTCCGTGGCGATCCGCACGCCGTCGTCGGGGTCTCTGTGGCGACCGTTCGCCGCCTTGTGCGCGGATTCGGGATGGAGTGGACGGGCCTCTGGAACCGGGCGTTGTAGGCATTGGCGCGCATCAATCCATCCTTTTTGTAGCGACCAGCCAAATTGAGGTGCTCGCGCTACCCCTAGGCTGGTGAACTATGGCTCGCATCACGAAGGTTCTGATTGCCAACCGTGGAGAGATCGCCGTGCGCGTGATCCGCGCTGCAAAAGACAGTGGCATCGCCTCTGTGGCGGTCTATGCCGACCAGGACCGCGACGCGCGGCACGTCAAGCTCGCCGACGAGGCGTACGCCCTCGACGGCACGACCTCGGCTGAGACCTACCTTGTGATCGACAAGATCCTCTCTGTCGCCCGCCGCTCCGGGGCCAACGCCGTTCACCCTGGCTACGGGTTCCTCGCAGAGAACGCCGCTTTCGCGCGTGCCGTCATCGACGCGGGACTCATCTGGATCGGCCCGTCGCCCGACGCCATCGAGAAGCTCGGTGACAAGGTCAGCGCACGGCACATCGCAGAGAAGGTCGGAGCGCCCCTGGCTCCGGGCACGCTCAACCCTGTCGGCGGCGCAGAGGAGGTGCTCGAGTTCGTCGACACCCACGGGCTGCCCGTCGCCATCAAGGCGGCCTTCGGCGGCGGCGGACGCGGCCTCAAGGTCGCCCGCACGCGCGAGGAGGTGCCGGAGCTGTTCGAGTCGGCGACCCGCGAGGCCATCGCTGCCTTCGGCCGCGGAGAGTGCTTCGTCGAGAAGTACCTCGACGAGCCGCGCCACGTCGAGACCCAGTGCCTCGCCGATGCCCACGGCAACGTCGTCGTCATCTCGACCCGCGACTGCTCGCTGCAGCGCCGCCACCAGAAGCTCGTCGAGGAGGCCCCCGCGCCATTCCTCACCGACGAGCAGAACGCCCAGCTCTACGCGTCGTCGAAGGCGATCCTCAAGGAGGTCGGCTACCTCGGTGCCGGCACCTGCGAATTCCTCGTCGCCAAGGACGGCACGATCTCCTTCCTCGAGGTCAACACGCGGCTGCAGGTAGAGCACCCGGTCTCGGAGGAGATCACCGGCATCGATCTGGTGCGCGAGCAGTTCCGCCTCGCCGAGGGCGGCGTGCTCGACTACGACGACCCCAAGCCGCAGGGCCACTCCTTCGAGTTCCGCATCAACGGGGAGGATCCTGGGCTCAACTTCATGCCAGCTCCCGGCCCCGTGCACGTGCTGCGCTTCCCCGGCGGCCCCGGCGTGCGCGTCGACTCCGGTGTGACAACGGGCGACGTCATCAGCGGCGCGTTCGACTCGCTACTGGCCAAGCTCATCGTCACCGGGGCGACCCGCGCGGATGCCCTCGAGCGCTCGCGGCGTGCACTCGACGAATTCGAGGTGGCTGGTCTGCCGACCGTGCTCCCGTTCCACCGCAAGATCGTTCGCGACCCGGCCTTCACATCCGAGCCCTTCAGCGTCTACACCCGCTGGATCGAGACCGACTTCGAGAACGACATCGAGCCATGGAGCGGATCGCTGCAGGATACGGTGGCCCCGGCCCAGCGCAACAACGTCGTCGTCGAGGTTGACGGCAAGCGCATCGCCGTCTCCCTGCCGTCACGTCTCGTGCCCTCTGCACCCGGAGGCGCCACTCGCGCTCCCGCGCCCAAGCGCCGCGGAGGCGGCTCGGTCTCCTCGAACACGGGCGACGCCGTCAAGGCGCCGATGCAGGCGACCATCGTCAAGCTTGCCGTCGCTGACGGCGACAAGGTCGTCAAGGGCGACCTCGTCGTCGTGCTCGAGGCCATGAAGATGGAGCAGCCCATCGCCGCCCACAAAGACGGCACGATCTCTGGCATCAACGCCGAGGTCGGTGCGACGGTCTCGTCGGGGCACCTGCTGCTGAGCATCACCGACTAGGCGAGCCCCGCTCGCCGCAGCTGCTGCGCCAGCAGCACGGGAGAGTTCGCGACCTTCCACCCCCAGCGGCTCATGCCGTGGTCGTTCGCGCGCAGGTCGTCTTCGCGATCCTTCTCGTCGGCGAGCGCCCGCTCGGGAGTTCGGCCTCGAAGGAACTCGGGGTCGCGGTACTTCGCGGCGCCGTCGAACTCCCCGATGAGTCGGCACGACGGCCAATAGAAGTCGACGAAGTACCTCGCCCCGCTCGCGCCGTGCAGTTCCACCTGCAACTCCGGCATCGGCAGCCCTGCCGCCCGCATGCTGACGCGACTGATCGACTCGCCCGGCCGATCAGCGCGAGCGTCGGCAAAGGCCGCGACGGCGAGAGCGCGGGCACGGCCGTGGTGAAGGGAGACCGCCTCAGCCGTCGAGAGCAGATCAGCAGATGGATGCCGACGCAAGGCAGCATCGGCCATTACCACCCCAACAGGGAAGGGCTGCGATGCGGCCACCTGCGCCACGGTGACAGCGAGAGAGCTCACCCGCAGCCCGTCGATGGTGACTGCATTCTGGTCGAATCCGGAGGCATGACGTTCAACTGTCGTGGTGGCGTCTGCGTGGGATCCACGGTGACCAGCGACGTGCACTCGGGGTGGCCAGTCGCCCACGTGCGGCATCCGCCACAAGGCTGCTGCCGTGAGGTGGGAGAACTCGAGCTAGACACCCGACACAACCGCCACGAGATGAGCGAGAGCGCAATGACGCGAGTGCGGGGTCAGCGCGACCCAGTAGGTGGAGTCGACGTAACAGCCTGCGTACACCCGTGTCACACTTCCCCGCCTCGCGCGAGCGTAGAACGTGGCGCGCTCTGCCGCAGTGGTGAGATGCCGAGCGAAGTACGTGCGCTCCAGGAGAGCATCCAGTGCCGTCGTCGTCATCGCTCGACTATCTCTGGTGAGCACCACGCGGCGGAGCACCGGGTCGACCTGTGTGCACACAGCGACCACCCGGGCTCTTGTTAGCCACCTGCGCAAACGTTCGGCCGGGTGGATGACGGATGGCCGGGCGGTTGCCTGACTCCGTGACGCTGACCACCATGGCGACTTGGAGCCGAGCCGAGCCGCGCCTAGTTGACGATGTGCATCGCCCGCGCCGCATCCGTGATGCTGCCGGTGAGCGATGGGTACACGCTGAAGGATCGCGCGAGCTGGTCGACCGTGAGGCGGTGCTCCACCGCGAGCGCGATGGTCGCGATGAGCTCTGAGGCCTTGGGGGCAACGACGACGCCGCCGATGACGGTGCCGGAGCCGGTGCGGGCGAAGAGCTTCACGAAGCCGTCCTTGATCCCCATCATCTTGGCGCGCGGGTTCGAGGCGAGATTGATCTTGTAGATCTCGCCCTGGGCGATGCCGTCCTCGATCTGCTTCTGCGACCATCCGACTGTTGCGATCTCCGGCTGCGTGAAGATGTTGGATGTCACGTTGCGCAGCTCTGTCGGGTTGACCGCGTCGCCCATCGCATGGAAGACAGCCGTGCGCCCCTGCATCGAGGCAACGGATGCCAACGGCAGGAAGTCGCTGCAGTCTCCCGCCGCGTAGATCGACGGCATCGACGTTCGCGCGACCCGGTTGACGCGGATGTGGCCGCTCTCGGTGAGCTGCACTCCGGCCTCCTCGAGGCCGAGGCCAGCGGTGTTGGGGATCGAGCCGACCGCCATGAGGCAGTGCGAGCCCTCCACCGTGCGGCCGTCGGACAGGGTCGCGATGACGCCGTCCTTCGTCGCGATCACGGATTCCGCACGGCTCTTGGAGAGCACGGTCATGCCGTTGCGGGTGAAGACGTCCTCGATGACGGCGGCGGCATCCGCGTCCTCCCCCGGGAGCACCTGGTCGCGGGAGGAGATGAGGGTGACCTTCGAGCCGAGCGCCGTGTAGGCCGATGCGAACTCAGCCCCGGTGACGCCGGAGCCGACGACGATGAGGTGCTCGGGGATCTCGTCGATCGTGTAGAGCTGGGTCCAGGTGAAGATGCGCTTGCCGTCGGGCTTGGCAGAGTCGAGCAAGCGGGGCGAGGCGCCGACGGAGACGACGATCGTGTCGGCGGCGCACTCGTCGAAGTCGGTCGCCTTCTTGCCGCGGCCGGTCGAGACGACGATGCGGTTGGGGCCGTCGAGACGGCCGTCGCCCTGGATGACGCGCACGCCGGCTTTGATGAGCTGCGACTTCATGTCCTCGGACTGCTGGCGCGCGAGGCGCAGCAGTCGCGCGTTGACGGCGGCGAGGTTGACGGTGACCTCCGGCCGCACGGGCCGACCGTTCTCGCCGCGGGTGAAGAACTGCACGCCGAGGTCTGCCGCCTCGCCGATGGCGTTGGTGGCCTCCGCGGTGGCGATGAGCGTCTTGGACGGAACGACGTCGGTGAGCACCGCAGCGCCGCCGACCCCGGTGCGCTCGACGAGGGTGACATCTGCTCCGAGCTGGGCACCGGCCAGCGCTGCCTCATACCCGCCTGGCCCGCCTCCGATGATCGCGATCCGCTGTTTGCGCTCGAATTCATAGGCCATGCGGCAATTCTCCCTCGCCGCCGGGTGCGCGGCCAAAACGCGCGGTGGCGAATCGGGGCGGCTGGCTAGAGTTGGGGGATGGAACACCCTCTCGACGACCCACGCGCCGACCCCTTCGCCATCGCCGCGCAGGCGGCGGCCCAGCTGGCAGAGAAGACGGGGGTGGACAAGCACGACATCGCCCTCACCCTCGGCAGCGGGTGGGGCAGCGCCGCCGATCTCATCGGCGAGACAACCCACACGATCGCAGCGGATGAGATCGCCGGCTTCTCGAAGCCCGCCCTCGTCGGCCACCCCGGCACTCTGCGCTCTGTGCTGCTGCCGAGCGGAAAGCGCGCCCTCGTCATCGGCGCGCGCACGCACTACTACGAGGGACACGGCGTGCGCCGTGTCGTCCACTCGGTGCGGACGGCGGCGGCGGCTGGCGCGACGACCATGATCCTCACGAACGGGGCTGGCGGCATCCGCGAGTCATGGTCGCCGGGCACCCCGGTGCTCATCAGCGACCACATCAACCTCACGGCCGACTCGCCGCTCGAGGGCGCGACGTTCATCGACCTGACCGACCTGTACTCCAACCGACTCCGCACCCTCGCCCGCGAGGTAGAGCCAACGCTCGACGACGGGGTCTACGTGCAGTTTCGCGGCCCGCACTACGAGACTCCGGCCGAGGTGCAGATGGCGAAGGCCATCGGCGGTCACATCGTCGGCATGTCGACCGCCCTCGAGGCGATCGCGGCGCGCCAGGCGGGCATGGAGATCCTCGGGCTCTCGCTCATCACGAATCTCGCCGCGGGCATCTCGAAGAGCCCGCTGAGCCACGGCGAGGTGCTGGAGGCCGGCCGCGAGGCCGAGCCCGTGATCAGCGCGCTTCTCGCGCGAATCGTGGCGAAGCTGTGAGCTACCGCGAGCAGGCAGAGGCCTGGATCGCGCAGGATCCCGACCCGGCGACGCGCGCAGAGCTCGAGGCGATCCTCGACGACGAGGCGGCACTCTCCGACCGCTTCTCCAGCCGCCTGCAGTTCGGCACTGCCGGGCTCCGCGGCGAGATCGGCGCCGGATCCAATCGCATGAACCGCGTGCTCGTCAGCCAGGCGGCGGCGGGCTTCGCCGCGTGGCTCATCGCCCGCGGAGGGCGCCAGTCGGTCGTCATCGGCTACGACGGCCGCACCAACTCCGAGGTCTTCGCCCGCGACACGGCAGAGATCATGGCTGGTGCCGGCCTCGAGACCACGCTGCTTCCGCGAGCGCTCCCGACCCCCGTGCTCGCCTTCGCGGTTCGCCACCTCGGCACGAGCGCCGGTGTCATGGTCACCGCGAGCCACAACCCGGCCGTCGATAACGGCTACAAGGTCTACCTCGGCGGACTCGACGGCGGATCCCAGATCGTATCCCCCGCCGATGCGCAGATCGAGGCGGCTATCCTCGCCGTCGCGCCGGTCAACGAGCTGCCGCGTTCCGAGGCGTACACGACCGCCGGCGACGAGGTGCTGTCTGCCTACGTGGCACAGACCGCTGCGCTTCGCACGACTACCGACCCAGCTCCGCGTTTCGTCTACACCGCGATGCACGGCGTCGGGTGGGAGACCGCGAGCGCCGTCTTCGCCGCAGCCGGCCTCGGGCGACCGGACGTCGTTGCAGAGCAGATCGAGCCGGATGCCGCGTTCCCGACGGTCGCTTTCCCCAACCCGGAGGAGGAGGGAGCGCTCGACCTCTCCCTCGCCCTCGCGCAGAAGGTCGGTGCCGACCTCGTCGTCGCCAACGATCCCGACGCCGACCGACTGGCGATCGCCATCCCCGACGCGAGCGGCGCATGGCGCCGCCTGAGCGGCAACGAGGTCGGCTCGCTGCTCGGCTGGCGGGCCGCACAGCGCCTTGAGCACGAGGACGCGACCGGCACCGGCTCGCCCAGCCGTCGCACCCTGGCCGCCTCCCTCGTCTCGAGCCCTGCCCTTGCCGAGATCGCCCGCAAGTACAACCTCGACTACGTCGAGACCCTCACCGGCTTCAAGTGGATCTCCCGCGTCGGCGGCCTCGCCTATGGCTATGAGGAGGCCCTCGGCTACCTGGTCGACCCCGACAAGGTGCGCGACAAGGACGGCATCTCTGCCGCCGTCGACTTCCTCTCGCTGACGGCGGAGCTGCGAGCCGCCGGCTCCGACCTCGCGACGCACCAGGTCGCCTTCGACGAGAAGTTCGGCGCCTACGCCTCAGGGCAGATCTCGATCCGGGTGACCGATCTCGCCACGATCGGTGCCACGATGGCCCGGCTGCGGGCGCACCCCGTCTCTGCGATCGGCGAGCACGTGGTTGCGAGCATCGACGACTTCTCCGGTGGGTTCGGGGCATTCCCGCCCTCAGACATCCTCCGCTTGTGGATCGGGTCGACGGCACGCGTCATCATTCGGCCAAGTGGTACGGAGCCGAAGCTCAAGGCCTACATCGACGCGTGGAGCCGCAGTGGCTCTGCCACGGAGCGGCGCACCGCGGCCGATGCCACGGTGGCGTCGCTCGAGTCGGCGCTGCGCGACATGCTGGGCGGCTGACGTGCAGAGCCTCCTCCTCGGTCGCCGCCTCGCGCTCATCGGCCTCGGTATCAGCATCGTCGTGATCGTCGTGACCATCTCCGGAATCGCGAAGGAGACCCCGGGGCTTGGTCAGGCCATCCTCGCGGCTGGCGGCATCACCGCCGGTCTCGCGACCATCGCGCTGGTGCTGCTCGCCTCGCCGCCCCCGCGCACCCCGCTCAGCGTGCACATCACGGCTGGCGCCCTTGTCTCCGGAGGAGTGATCGCCCTCATTCTCGGCGGCATCGCGTGGGCCTCCGGCATTGACGAGGAGGCGACACAGGTGCCACGGGTGTCGGCCGCGGATGCCCCGCTGCTCTTCGTCGGCATCGTGCTCTCTGCGGCGGCCGTCGGCCTGCTCCTCGCCCAGCTGCTGCCCGCGCGGCGACGACGGCTCTACCTCGCCGTCGCCGTCGGCCCTGCCGTGCTCTTCTTCGCGCTCGCCGTGATCCCCGCGTCGAGCGAGTACATCGGACAGCTCGCCCTCGGCGCATCGAACCTCGCCCTCGGCGCCGTGTTCATCGCACCCATCGGGGCGCTCGTCGCCTACTCGGTGACAACCGACAAGATCCGCAAGGTGCAGAAGCGCGCGGCTGCCTGACCGCTATGAGCCCAGTGCCGCCTCGAGCTTCGCGCTGAGCTCTGCAGTGTCGAAGTAGTTCTCGACCACGATGACATCGGCGAACGTCGGGCCGATCGCATCGATGAACTCGGCAGACGTGAGGATGACCTGCGCGTCAGCGGCGACCTCGGCGATCGACGAGACATCGGCGGCGACCACCTCTGCGTCGATGTCGAGCCGCTGCAGCACGCGCTCGGCGTTGACCTTGAGGATTCCGGAGCTGCCGATTCCCGCGCCGCAGATGGTGACGATCTTCACGCCCCACCGCCCATGATGCGCTGCACCGCTGCTGCCGAGGTGGCGGCGGCAAGGTCCTCGATAGCAGTGGAGTCGTTGAACACGTTGGCGAGGCCGGCCACCGCGGCGAGGTGCTCGTCGGCCGTCTTGATCGCGAGGCCGAGCACGACATGCACCGGGTCGTTGTGCGGATGCCCGAAGTCGACCGGCGCTGCGAGCGTCACGATGGCGAGACCGTCGGCCAGCACCTCCGGCCCCGGCCGCGCGTGGGCAAGGGCAAGCCCAGGGGCGATGACGACGTAGGGGCCGTGCTCCTCGATCATGCGGATCATCTCCGCCGCGTACCCTGGCCGGGCGGCACCGGATGCGACGAGCGCGTCCCCCGCCACTCGCACCGCCGCACGCCAGTCCGCCACGGTCGCGCCAAGCACGATCGCCTCGGTGGGCAGCGGTGGAAGGGGCACTATGCCTGCTCGAACCCGGCGGCGATGCGGTCGGCGAGCTCTTCGCGGTCGTCGATCGACAGGAACGCCGATGCCGCCGCGTTCTGCTGGAAGACCTCGAGGTCGGTGAGGTCGTAGCCGAAGGTGTCGACGAGCATCGACAGCTCCTGGCTGATCGTCGTGCCGGTCATGAGACGGTCGTCGGGGCTCACCGTGACCCGGAAGCCGAGCTGGTAGAGCAGGTCGAACGGGTGGTCGGCGAGCTCTGTCGTTCCGGCGGCGTTGGTGAAGAGGTTCGACACGGGGCAGATCTCGAGGGTGATCTCGCGATCCTTGACCCACTGCGCGACCGGGCCGAGGGTGACGTAGGAGTTCTCGTCGTCCTCGCTGTCGATCTCGATGTCCTCCGCGATGCGAACGCCGTGGCCGAGACGAAGGGCGCGGCCGTCGAAGATGGCGCCCTCGATGCTCGACACGCCATCCGCCTCGCCGGCGTGGATTGTGACGGGCATGTAGTTCTTGGCGAGGTAGTCGAATGCATCGGCGAACTTCGCCGCTGGAAAGCCGAGTTCTGCCCCGGCGATGTCGAAGCCAACGACGCCGTTCTCTCGGTGTCGAACGGCGAGCTCGGCGATCTCGAGCCCGCGGTCCGCGTGGCGCATGGCGGTGATGAGCTGGCCGACGCGGATCTCATGGCCGGCTGCCGCCGCCTCCTCCACGCCAGCGGCGAGACCGGAGCTCACGGCATCCACCGTCTCGTCGAGGCTGAGGCCGCCGAGGATGTGGTTCTCCGGCGCCCAGCGCACCTCGCCGTAGATGACGCCGTCGGCGGCAAGGTCGAGCACGAACTCGCGGGCAACGCGGTGCAGCTGCGCCGGCGTCTGCATGACAGCGCCGGTCACGGCGAAGGTCTTGAGAAACTCGACGAGGTCGCCGCTCGACGACTGGGCGACGAACCACTTCGCGAGCGATGCGGCGTCGGTGTGCGGAAGCTCGTAGCCGATCTCCGCTGCGAGGTCGATGACGGTCTGGGGCCGGAGCCCACCGTCGAGGTGGTCGTGCAACGACACCTTGGGCAGCGCGGAGATCGAGGCGCGACCGCCGGGCATGAGGTATTCGGCGGCTGGGCTGTTCATGCCTCAAGGCTACCGGGCCGCGTGCCTACAGAACGTCGGAGCTTCCACCGAGCTTGAGTGCGTCGACGACCGACTTGACCCGCTGGGCGTGAGCTGTCGTCGTGACGAGCAGCGCGTCCTCCGTGTCGACGACGACGATGTTCTCCACGCCGATGAGGGTGATGAGGCGCTTCGACTGGCTGATGACGACGCCGGTCGCGTCATCGGCCAGGATGCGGCGGTTGCGACCCAGAATCGCGAGGTCGGCCTTGCGCCCGCCCGCGTGCAGCTTGGCGATGGACGCGAAGTCGCCGACGTCATCCCACGAGAAGTGGCCGGGCACGACCACGAGCCGCCCCTCGGCAGCCGCGGGCTCTGCGACCGTGTAGTCGATCGCGATCTTGCGGAGGCCGGGCCAGACCTTGTCGACGACCGCGCCACGGCGCGGTGTGTCCCATGCCTCGGCGAGCTCGAGCAGGCCTGCCAGCAGCTCTGGCTGCGCCTTGCCCAGCTGCTCGAGCAGCACGTCGGCGCGGGAGATGAACATGCCGGCGTTCCAGAGGTAGTCGCCAGAGGCGAGGTAGGAGCGCGCCGTCGCCAGGTCTGGCTTCTCGACGAAGCTGTCAACGAGCAGAGCCGACGGCGCACCATGCAGGTCGAGCGCACCACCACAGTGGATGTAGCCGAACCCGGTCGCCGGGTCGTCTGGCTCGATGCCGATGGTCGCGATGTATCCCGCATCCGCTGCTGCGACGGCCTCGCGCACCGCGCGCATGAACGCCCGGTTGTCTTTGATGACATGGTCGGCCGCGAACGAGCCGATGATGACGTCGGGCTCGCGGCGGGCGAGAATCGCCGCAGCGAGGCCGATCGCCGCCGACGAGTCCTTCGGCTCGCTCTCGAGAACGACGTTGTGGTCTTCGAGGTCTGGCAGGTCGTTCTCGACGGCGGCGCGGTGGGCGCGACCGGTGACGACCATGACACGGTCACCGCCGGCGATGGGGGCGAGGCGATCCCAGGTGTCGCGCAGCAGCGAGTGCCCGGAACCCGTGAGGTCGTGGAGGAACTTGGGAGCTTCTGCCCGAGAGAGCGGCCAGAGCCGGGAGCCGATGCCTCCAGCAGGGATCACACTGTAGAACCGCTCGAGGCCGCTCGCTTTGCCGCTCATGGCATCAACCATAGGGGGTTGCCCCGGTCTGCCAGCAGGAAACTGTCTCGATATCGAGCTATTTCGAGGCCTGCGTGGAAGCGGCAGCCACACACTCGACGTAGACTGGAATCCGCTATCGACCCCACCGGTCAACGCCGCCGCGCGGCGCTAAACCCCGCAAGGAGGCCCTCTCGTGACTACTGAGACGGCGCGTTCAATTGCGGCGCAGAAGCGCACTCCGCGCATCGTGACGCCGAGACGCCCAGCTGGAACCGTGTACCGCGGTCGCGAGGGAATGTGGTCGTGGGTGCTGCACCGCATCACGGGCGTCGCGATCTACTTCTTCCTTCTGGTGCACATCCTCGACACCTCGCTCGTGCGCATCAGCCCGGAGGCCTACGACGCGGTGATCAGCACGTACAAGACGCCCATCATGGGCCTCGGCGAGATCGCCCTCGTCGCAGCGATCGGGCTGCACGCGCTCAACGGCCTCCGCATCATCCTCATCGACTTCACCGCATTCGGCGCCCGCCGCCAGAAGGCGATCTTCTGGGTCGTCATCGGCCTGTGGCTCGTGCTGCTGGCCGGCTTCATCCCCCGCCAGCTGATGCACATCTTCGGAGGCGCATAGGCCATGACTACGATCGACTCCCCCCGCACCCCGGTGCAGCAGAAGGCCCGCCGCTTCAACATCGAGAAGTGGGGCTGGATCTACATGCGATTCAGCGGCATCATCCTCGTCGTGCTGATCTTCGGGCACCTGTTCGTCAACGTCGTGGCCGGCGAGGGCGTCAAGGCGATCGACTTCGCCTTCGTCGCCGGCAAGCTCGCCCAGCCGTTCTGGGTGGTCTGGGACACCCTGCTGCTCTGGCTGGCGCTCATCCACGGTGCGAACGGCATGCGCACGATCGTCAACGACTACGCGAACACCCCGCGACTTCGAAAGCTCCTCCTTGGTGCCATCGGCATCTCGACCGCCATCCTCCTTATCTTGGGAACCCTTGTGCTCACAACGTTCGACCCCTGCATCGGCGACCCGGCCTCGACCGGCCTGCAAGAACTGTGCGCGGCACAGTGAGCATGACGACGCTCACAGTCGGGTCTGATCAGCTCGAAGACGGCCAGGTCGTCGACGGAATCCACTACCACCAGTTCGACGTCGTCATCGTCGGCGCGGGCGGGGCTGGCATGCGTGCGGCCATCGAGGCCGGACCGAAGGCCAAGACCGCGGTCATCTCCAAGCTCTATCCCACTCGCTCCCACACCGGGGCGGCACAGGGCGGCATGGCTGCGGCACTCGCCAACGTCGAAGAGGACAACTGGGAGTGGCACACCTTCGACACCGTCAAGGGCGGCGACTACCTCGTCGACCAGGATGCCGCCGAGATCCTCGCGCGGGAGGCCATCGACGCCGTGCTCGACCTCGAGAACATGGGCCTTCCCTTCAACCGCACGCCCGACGGCAAGATCGACCAGCGTCGCTTCGGCGGCCACACGGCCGACCACGGCAAGACGCCGGTGCGCCGCGCCTGCTACGCCGCCGACCGCACCGGGCACATGATCCTGCAGACTCTGTACCAGAACTGCGTCAAGCACGGCATCAACTTCTTCAACGAGTTCTACGTGCTCGACCTCGTGATGACGCCGGGCCCCGATGGTGTCGACAAGCCATCCGGTGTCGTCGCCTACGAGCTCGCAACCGGTGAGCTGCACGTCTTCCAGGCGAAGGCGATCATCTTCGCCACCGGCGGATTCGGCAAGATCTACAAGACGACATCCAACGCCCACACCCTCACCGGCGACGGCGTCGGCATCATCTGGCGCAAGGGCCTTCCCCTCGAGGACATGGAGTTCTTCCAGTTCCACCCCACCGGACTCGCCGGCCTCGGCATCCTCCTCACCGAGGGTGCCCGCGGCGAGGGCGCGATCCTGCGCAACGGCGAGGGCGAGCGCTTCATGGAGCGTTACGCCCCGACCATCAAAGACCTCGCACCGCGCGACATCGTCAGCCGCTGCATGGTGCAGGAGGTCGCAGAGGGCCGCGGAGGCGGGCCGCACAAGGACTACGTCTACCTCGACTGCACCCACCTCGGAGCCGAGGTGCTCGAGACGAAGCTGCCCGACATCACCGAGTTCGCCCGCACCTACCTCGGCGTCGACCCGGTCTACGAGCCCGTGCCGGTCATGCCTACGGCGCACTACGCGATGGGCGGAATCCCCACCAACGTCAAGGCAGAGGTGCTGAGCGACAACACCACGGTCGTGCCGGGCCTCTACGCCGCGGGCGAGTGCGCCTGCGTCTCTGTGCACGGCTCCAACCGCCTCGGCACGAACTCACTGCTCGACATCAACGTGTTCGGCAAGCGCGCCGGAAACAACGCCGTGGAGTACGCGGCGACGGTCGACTTCACACCGCTGCCCGCGGATCCGGCGAAGGCGATCCGCGACCTCGTCTCGACGCTGCGCGACTCGACCGGAACAGAGCGCATCGCTGCGATCCGCAAGGAGCTGCAGGACGAGATGGACCGCAACGCCCAGGTGTTCCGCACCGACGAGTCGCTAGAGCAGGTGACCGGCACGATCTTCCGCCTTCGCGAGCGCTACAAGAACATCGCCATCCAAGACAAGGGCAAGCGCTTCAACACCGACCTGCTCGAGGCGATCGAGCTCGGGTTCCTGCTCGACCTCGCCGAGGTCGTGGTGTTCTCTGCCCGCAACCGCAAGGAGAGCCGCGGCGGCCACATGCGCGACGACTACCCGAAGCGCGACGACGCCGAGTACATGAAGCACACGATGGCGTACCTCACCGGCGACCCGCACTCCGCCGACGCCAGCGACCACATCAAGCTCGACTGGAAGCCCGTCGTCATCACGCGCTACCAGCCAATGGAACGGAAGTACTGATGTCCACCGCCGTCGTAGAACAGTCCGGCCCTGCGCCCATCGCGGCCATCCAGTCGTTCACGGTCACCCTCATCATCCGCCGTTTCGACCCGGACGTGGATGAGGAGCCGCGCTGGCAGGACTTCGACGTCGAGATGTACCCGACCGACCGCATCCTCGACGCCCTGCACAAGATCAAGTGGGAGCAGGACGGCTCGCTCACGTTCCGCCGCTCGTGCGCGCACGGCATCTGCGGCTCCGACGCCATGCGCATCAACGGCCGCAACCGCCTCGCCTGCAAGACCCTCATCAAAGACCTCGACATCTCGAAGCCCATCTACGTCGAGGCCATCAAGGGCCTTCCCCTGGAGAAGGACCTCATCGTCGACATGGAGCCCTTCTTCGAGTCGTACCGGCAGATCAACCCGTTCCTCATGGCGACCTCCAAGCCGAAGGAGGGCAAGGAGCGGGTGCAGACGGTGGCAGAGCGCGAGCGCTTCGACGACACCACGAAGTGCATCCTGTGCGCCGCGTGCACCTCGAGTTGCCCGGTCTTCTGGACCGACGGCCAGTACTTCGGGCCAGCGGCGATCGTCAACGCGCACCGCTTCATCTTCGACTCCCGTGACGAGGGCGCCCAGGTGCGCCTCGACATCCTCAACGACAAAGAGGGCGTGTGGCGCTGCCGCACCACCTTCAACTGCTCTGAGGCCTGCCCGCGCGGCATCGAGGTGACCAAGGCCATCGCCGAGGTCAAGGCCGCCGTTCTTCGAGGCAAGCCCTAAGCCTCGCGCAGCAGCGCTGGCTATCCTCGGATGATGGCCACGGATGCTGACGCTCGCCCCGCAAAGACGCCCTCGCCGTTCATAGCGAGGATCCAGGCGATCAGTGGCTGGATCCAGAAGCTGCGAGCCGTGCGGGTGCTCAAGAACTACACCGACAATCGCGGGCCGATCCTCGCGTCGGGCCTCGCCTACCAGGGTCTCTTCGCCGGCTTCGCAGCGCTCTGGGTGAGCTTCTCCGTCGCCGGTATCGTGCTCTCCGGCGACATCGTGCTGCGGGAGCAGATCGTCTCGGCGATCTCCGACGTCGTGCCTGGCCTCATCCAGGACGAGAACGGCGACGGGGCGATCGATCCGCAGGTGCTGCTCTCGGCCGGCTCCTTCACCTTCGCCGCCGTTATTGCCCTGATCGGCCTCCTCGTCACCGCGCTCGGCTGGCTCGACTCCGCACGCGCCTCGGTGCGCACCATCTTCAACCTGCCAAGCCCGAGAACGAACTTCCTGTTGCTGAAGCTCCTCGACCTCGCGGTCGGCGCGGGCTTCGGGCTGGCCGTGCTGGCATTCGTCGGCCTCTCCATCGCCTCGACCGAGGCATCGGGCTTCCTGCTCGGTCTCATCGACATGCGCGACTCCGACCTGGCGTTCGTGGTCGGCCGCATCGTCACCGCAGTTCTCATGTTCGGGCTCGGCATCGTCATCCTTGTCGCCCTCTACCGGTTCCTCTCCGGCATTCCCATCCCCTGGAGCAGGCTAGGCCACGGTGTGCTCATCGGCGCAGCGGGCCTGACCGCCCTCCAGCTGCTCGGAACGGTAGTCATCAGCGGGGCGAGCAACAATCCGCTCATCGCGCCCTTCGCGGTGATCGCCGGCCTCCTCATCCTGTTCAACGTCGGCTGCCAGGTGATCCTGATCGGGGCATCGTGGATCGCGGTGGACGTCGCCGACCGCGGCATCCTGCTCGACCCGGAGTCACGACAGCGCGCCATCGATGAAGCTCGCGAGGCGGCGGAGAAGGAGGATGCAGAGCGCAACCCCCGCGGCCTGCGCCGGCTGTTCCGGCGCCGTCGTACCTCGTAACTAGGATCGATCGCATGGCCAAACCGCTTCGCATCGCCTCTGTCAACGTCAACGGCGTGCGTGCCGCCTTCAAGAACGGCATGGCCGACTGGCTCCAGAAGCGCGACGTCGACATCCTCGCGCTGCAGGAGGTGCGGGCGACAACCGAGATCCTGCAGGAGCTGCTCGGGCCGGAATGGGATGTTCTCCATGACGCCGCCACCAAGAAGGGCTACGCCGGCGTCGCCCTTGCCTCGCGACGCAAGGCGAGCATCCACCGCGTCACGCTCGGCGCCGACGACTTCGACAGCGCGGGGCGCTGGCTCGAGGCGGACTATGAGATCGACGGCGGCGCCATTGTCACCGTGGTCAGCACCTACGTGCACTCCGGCAACGTCGACAAGCCGGAGTCGATGGTCGAGAAGTACAAGTTCCTCGATGCGATGACCGAGCGGCTGCCAGAGCTGCAGGCCCACAACCCGCTCGCCGTCGTCATGGGCGACCTCAATGTCGGGCACCGCGAGCTCGATATCAGGAACTGGAAGGGCAACCGCAAGAGCGCCGGCTTCCTCGACAAGGAGCGCGCCTACTTCGACCGCTTCTTCGGGCCAGCCGGCGAGCAGGTGACCGGTGTCGACGGCACAGTCGGCCCCGGACTCGGCTGGGTCGACGTCGGTCGCCGTTTCGCCGGCGAGGTCGACGGCCCCTACACCTGGTGGTCGGCCCGCGGCCAGGCATTCCCCAACGACACCGGATGGCGCATCGACTACCAGGTGGCGACGCCCGCCCTCGCCGAGAAGGCCTCCAGCTACACCGTCGACCGGGCTGCCTCGTACGAGGAGCGCTGGAGCGACCACGCGCCAGTAGTCGTCGACTACGCGCTCTAGAACGCCAGAACTGGCATGCTTGCCCCATGACCGACGCCAACGAGCGCGCTACACCGAGACGACGACTGGCGATAGTCATCGTGATCGTGATTATCGCTGTCGCGGCCGCGATCTCCCTCACGCTGTACAACGTGTCGGCCCAGCGCGCGGCCGATGAGCAGGCGGCGATCGCCGCCGAGCACCTGGTTGCCGAGCAGGGCTGTCGCGAACGCCTTCTGAGCTACGCAGCTGAATACGGTGCACTGATCGAGGTCGCCGGCGAGATGAGGGTGCGGTCGCTTGAGGAGTTCGCCCGCAGCCCTGACGCCCTGCTGTTCAGTGCAGACGGCACCGCCGTCATGAGCGTCGACACGAACTCCGCGGCGGACGTGGACCGCCTCGTTCTCGAGTACTCAGAACAGGAGGAGCTTCTGGCGCTAGACGGCATACACGCACTGGCAGTCAGCGGCACGATTGTGGTGAACGATGAGAGCCTGGCGGCGGTGTGCCTCGTGCAGCTCGAGGACGGGTCAATCGTGCAGCCGCCCGCCGTCTGGCTCGACATCTTCTAGGCTTCTAGTCGGCGAAGCGGGCCCTCGACGGGCTTGGCCCGTATTGGTCGATACCCTAGAGGGCATGAGCACCAAGCCCCGCCTGTTCTCCGGCATGCAGCCGAGCGCTGACTCCCTCCACATCGGCAACTACATCGGGGCTCTCCTGCAGTGGAAGGAGCTGCAGGTCACCCACGACGCCGTGTTCTGCGTCGTCGACCTCCACGCGATCACGGTTCCGCAGGATCCGGCCGCCCTCCGCGAGGCAACGCGGCGCACCGCGGCCCAGTACATCGCCGCCGGCATCGACCCCGACCACTCGATCCTGTTCGTGCAGTCGCACGTGACGGCGCACACCCAGCTGGCCTGGCTGCTCAACACGATCACCGGCTTCGGTGAGGCGAGCCGCATGATCCAGTTCAAGGAGAAGTCCCAGAAGCAGGGTGCCGACGGCACCAACGTCGGGTTGTTCACCTACCCGGTGCTGCAGGCGGCCGACATCCTGCTCTACGACGCGAACGTGGTTCCGGTCGGTGAGGACCAGCGGCAGCACATCGAGCTTACCCGCGACCTCGGCAACCGCTTCAACACGCGTTTCGGCGAGACCTTCCTGCTGCCCGAGGCGCAGATCCAGAAGGAGACGGCGAAGGTCTACGACCTGCAGGAGCCGGGCAACAAGATGAGCAAGTCGGCCTCGAACGAGAAGGGCGTGGTCTGGCTGCTCGAGGAGGCGTCGAAGAGCGCGAAGAAGATCATGTCGGCAACGACAGACAGCGACGGCTCGGTGCGATTCGACTCGGCACAGAAGCCGGGCATCTCCAACCTCCTGACCATCTACTCCGTGCTCTCTGGCCAGTCGATCGACTCGCTCGAGGCCGAGTACGCGGGCCGCGGCTACGGCGATTTCAAGAAGGGGCTCGCCGAGGTCGTCACCGGCACCTTCGGTCCGATCCGCGAGCGCGCCCTCGAGCTGCTCGACGATCCGGCAGAGCTCGACCGCATCCTCGCCCGCAATGCCGACCGCGCGGCAGAGATCGCCGACGCGACACTCGCGAAGGCCTTCGACCGCATGGGCTTCCTTCCACGCGCATGAGCACTCCCGTCATCCAGTCGGAGCGCCTGACGCTCGATGCGATCACGCCCGCCGACACGGATGCCGTTCTCGAGTTCTGCCGCGATGAGGAGCTGCAGCGCTACACCCGCATCCCCGTTCCGTACACGAGGTCGGACGCCGAGTACTTCACCGGACCGTACGCGAGCGATGCGGCGACCAGCTCGACGATTCGGCTGTGGGCGATCCGGGCGGCGGATACCGGCAGCGCGCTCGCCGGCACGATCGAGCTGCGCCTCCACTCGCCGGCGGTGGCAGAGCTCGGCTACTGGCTCGGCGCACCCCTGCGGGGGCGCCGCATCATGACTGAGGCGCTCGGCCTCGTCGTTGAGTACGCGTTCGGCGACCTCGGCCTCACCACACTGCGATGGGATGCGGTGGCCGGCAACCACGCATCGGGCCTCGTCGCCCAGCGCAACGGCTTCGCCTTCCTCGGCACCCGCCGCTCGCACCTCGCCATCCGCGACCGGCTGCACGACGCCTGGCTGGCGGAGCTCAACGCCGGTGACTCCCGCGAGCCTGTCGAGGGGTGGCCACTGTGACCGCAGCGCCCTCCGTCGTGCTGTTCGACCTCGACGACATGATCTTCGCCCACACCGCGGCGGTGCGCGCCGGAGTGGCCGCGCACCGCCATGCGGCAGGCGGTGCTATGGCCGCCGCCGACGAGGCGACCGAGTTCGCGCGCTGGACCGCGCTGGAGGAGCACCACTACCACCGCTACCTTCGCGGCGAGCTCGCCTACCTCGACATGCGGCGGGCACGCGCCCGCGGCTTCGTCGAGCCGTACGGCCTCGACCTCGGCGACGATGTCGTCGCCGATGAGTGGTTCGGCCGCTACCTCCACGAGTACGCCAAGGCCTGGCGACTGCACGACGACACCATCCCCATGCTCGACGCCCTTGCCGGCCGCCGGTTCGGCATCATCACGAACGCGGAGCTCGGGTTCCAGCTCGGCAAGCTCGACGCCCTCGCCGTCACGGGGCGCTTCGAGCACGTCATTGCGAGTGGGGATGTCGGTGCTGCCAAACCCGACGCACGCATCTTCGAGCACGCGGCATCCGTGTTCGGCGTGCCGGTGTCCGACTGCGTGTACGTCGGCGACCGCCTTCACACCGACGCGATCGGCGCAGCCAAGGCTGGCATGCGCGGCATCTGGATCGACCGGCCGAGGATCGCGACCCCGGAGGATCTGGCCGAGGCGGCGGCGCACGGGGTTGCCGTCATTCACTCACTCTCCGAACTGCCCGCGCTGCTCTCCTGACTGTTCGCAACTCAGGCACGCCCCACGGTCACGCGCACGCAACTCAGGCACTGAACGCATGATCGCGCTCAGCATCCGCCCGAATTCAGGGCTTTTCGAGCAGATCGGTCACGATCTGCCTGAATTGCGAACGACGCCAGAAGCGGGTTGCCTGAGTTGCGAACCGACGCCGGGGTGCCGGCGGTGAGGTGCTACTCGCGACGGCGGGCGGCAACTGCCCCGTGAATGGCACTCTCCACAATCCACCTCTGGTGCATCACCTGGAAATAGTTGAATCGCAGAACGGTGAATCCGAGCGCAGCCAGTGCAGCATCGCGAGCGTAGTCCCGGGCGAGCGATACCTGATCGTCGTGACCGAGGCGCCCGTCGGTCTCGATAACCACGCGCTCAGCGACAACGAGGTCGACCCGGCCGATACCAGCAAAGAACACCTGCGTGCGCACGCTGTACCCCAGATCGTCGGCGATGAGTCGAGTGATCGATTCCAGACCCGACTCACACCGACCGTCGACGCGACTGCGAAACAGCGGCTGACTGGAGAAGATGCGGTCAAGATCGCCAGTCGACACGAGTTGCTGGTTGAGCGCGCTGTCCACCGCGGCTATCGCAAGCTCCGATGGCTGACACGACACCATCTGAGCCAGCGCGTCGGCCAGCGACACGTGGCTGGCAGTGCCACCCGAGAGGGATGTCGACCAGTGCAGCACGCATCCATGGCGGTCGGTGTGATGGAGGGGTGCAAACCGGTCGAGCGGGTCCCGCATTCGGGATGCTTCGTGGCGCATGGCGACATGGAACCCGGCGTGCGGCCCGACCCACACACCGTAGTGCTGAGCAGCCGACGCGCAGCCGACCCTGCCGCCAATGCGAACCGCACGCTCCGTCGCGCGATCGAGGCCCGGCAGGGCGTACCAGCCTCGCCGCACACGTATGATCTCGCCGCGATGGACGGCAGCGGCCAGTCCGCGAACTGTGGCTCCAATGCGGAGGAGTTGCTGGCGCGTGGCGACCAGCTCTCCAGATAGGGAAATCGCGCGGGTGGGATGCATCCGGCGATACTGCCGCTCGAGATTGCTGCCGAGGCACCCGATGACCGATCTGTGCACTCGCCGGTAGTCCCACATCCTGTGCGCAATTCAGGCAACTCGACCTACGCGGCGCGCCGAGCCCCTTTAACCCCGGGGCTGTTCGCCCCTGTGCCGGCGCGCGTGCCTGAGTTGCGTACCGGGCACACTCGTCACGCGACGACGCGGGAATATCCGCGCCGTAGACGCGTTGGATACACTCGTACGAAGAAATACGTGCTCCGGGGTCGGTGAAATTCCGAACCGGCGGTTATAGTCCGCGACTCCCTGTTGAAGCTGACAGGGACTGACCTGGTGGAATTCCGGGACCGACGGTGATGACGACGCAGGTCGTTTAGTCCGGAAGGGAGGAAGCACGGTGCATC